>JBGPFL010000662.1:0-3880 GCA_041483295.1 Blastocatellia bacterium
GCGGCGAGGCCGGTGTCGTCGGAGAAGTTGAAGGACTAGCGGCAGGCTGTGTTGTGGTGTTGCCCTCCGCTCCGGGCGGCGACATCACGAACGCGACGAGCTTCCAGATCTGCTCTTCGGAGTAGACGGACTTGAATGCGGGCATCGCCGTCCCGCCCACACCATTCCTGATGGTCTTGAAGATCTCATTAGCTTCAAGTCCCTTGCCACGAATGCGGGGCGCTCCTCCCCCTGTCCCTCCGGTGCCGTGGCAGTAGCCGGTGCCGCAAATCGGAGCAAAGAGCGTCGCGCCCTCCGCGATTGATTGCTGGTCTTTCAGCTTGTCACCCTGGATGATTGGAGCCGGCAAGGTGCGGGCTCCCAGGCTCTCACAGTAAAGCAGCAATGAGCCGGCAACGAATCCGAGTGCCAATAACGGGCATAGCCTCAACACAAATCGATCCGCGTACCTATTCATCTCCCGCCGGTTCCCTTCGATGCGTCTAGCAGCCAATCTTTCTGACACGTGGTCGGAGTACCCGGCGACTCAAGAATGAATGCCAGCTATTTGCCCTTCTCGGGCAATGCGAACACGAACACGGTCGACCCCGCCGGGAAGTCTGCCACTTCGGGCCACAACGCGGGCATCCCCCCGACGAATAGCGACCCCAGTCCCGAAGGAGTTGCTACGTATTGCCGCCCCTTGACCGAGTACGTGATCGGTCCGCCGCGATGGCCCGAGCCGGTGCTGAATGACCAGAGTTGCTTCCCCGTCTTCGCATCAAGAGCTAAGAAATGACCCTCGACGTCACCGGTGAACAGTACATCTCCACCGGTTACCAGGAGCGATGCGAGGATCGGATACTTGGTGGGAAGAGTCCACTTCTTGTCGCCCGTCACCGGATCGAACGCGTCAATGTGAGCCGTGACCTTTCCGCCGGGCGGAGGTTTCTGCGTCACGTTACCGGCGATGAAACCCTGTCCCTCGCGCGGTTCTTGCGGAAGAGATATCGTCTCGCCGCAGTACTCGATTCCGTCGTTGTAGATCCACCCGGTCCGCGGGCTGAAAGCTGAGTGGTTCCAGCTGCGCGCGCCTCCCCAGTTTGGACAGATGAGCTTGGTCTTGCCGACTTCGGGTTCGTTGCGGTCGACCAGATTTCCGTCTTTATCAATCGTCTTCACCCAGTTGATGGTGTCGACGTAGCGCCAGGCGTTCTTGAACTTCCCGGTGACGCGATCCAGGACCCACATGAAGCCGCCCTTATTCGGATGAACGAGGAGCTTTTCAGTCTTGCCGTCACGCGTCACGTCGATCAGCACGCACTCGTAGGATGAGTCAAAGTCCCACGAATCGCCGGGAATCTCCTGGTAGTACCATTTCAACTTTCCTGTGTCCGCATCCAGCGCGACGATACTGTCGGTATAGAGATTTGTTCCGGGCCGAACGTCGTTGTGAAAATCGGAGGATGGATTTCCGATGCCCCAGTAGATGAGATTCAAGTCTGGATCGTAGGAGCCTGTCAGCCAGGTAGACCCCCCGCCGAACTTCCACATTTCGGACCCGCCCCAACTCTCGTGGCCCGGCTCACCGGGTGCGGGAATGGTGTAGAATCGCCACGCGAGTCTGCCGGTCCTGGCATTGAACGCGTTAATGTAGCCGCGATGGGCGCTGTCACCGCCTGTGCCTCCGACGATCAATTTGTCTTTGACCAAAAACGGGGCGCCGTTGATATTGCAGCCGCACTTCTTGACGTCCTCGACCTCGACATTCCAGACTCCCTTGCCTGTCTTCGCGTCCAGCGCGACAACGTGATTGTCCATCGTGCCGAAGAAGACCATCCCATAGCCTACTGCCACTCCGCGATTGAACTTGCCGTACGGCGAGATTTGGCCCCGAGGCATGTTGTAGTTGTAGGTCCACAGACGTTCCCCGGTCTCCGCGTTCAAAGCGAAGACTCTATCCTCACTCGCGATAAGGTACATGATTCCGTCTATCACGATGGGTGTTGCGTTGAGGCCGCCCTCGATCTTTCCAGTCTGAAAGGCCCAGACCGGGACCAGGTTCTTTACATTGTCAGCGCGAATCTGGTCGAGCGGGCTGTATCGCCACGCATCGTAAGCGCCGAAGTATGTCGGCCAGTTCTGCGGCTCCTTGCGCGCTTTGGCCAGTCGTTCTCCGGTCATTTCCTGTGGCACCTGCGCGCCAGACTGGGATGAAAGCATTGTAAGCAATAACAGAAGGAAGATTGGCGTTCTTCTGAGTGTCGAGCTGATCGTCATTCGGAGAGCCCCTTTTTCAGGTACGATCTTCTTGAGTTGGGTACGCACGCTTCCAGCGTGCGGCCCTCCGCGAAGGGCCAGTTTGTATTCAAGTGGCGCAGCGCCGAGGTTCGCACGCTGGAAGCGTGCGTACCCAGGCTACCCAGGCTGCCGACGACCACGCCGTCTCATGGGTTCCGCAGCTTATCCCCATTCACCGTCGCCGGCAGTGGATTCCCATCCTGCCGAAGCTTATACAACAAATCGTTCTCGACGGCCTTGCGCGCGGCGGTGATATCGATCTTGAACAGCCTTGCAACGTTCTCGCCGAATATCTTCTGCTTGGCCTCAGCAGTGAGTTGAGGATACTTCTTGCTCTCGATAATCTCATCGGGAATGGTAAATGCCTGAAAGCCCTGAATCTGCCAGTGCGGCGGGCCTATCACCGGCGTGTCGGTGCCCCACAAGATGTGATCCGCGCCAAGCCCATCCAGCAGCGTCCCCATCAAGTGCGCAAAGCGGTTCGGGTCCTGCGCCATAATCCGCGCCAGTCCGCCAAGCTCGGCGTAGATGTTCTTCACCTTCGCCTTTTTCGCTTGCTCGGCAAGCTCGCCGTCCCATGGAAACGCGCTGTGAAACGCGATGAAGTTCAAATCGGGAAAGTCGGCGGCGGCGCGGGTCATGTCCGCGGTATGACAGAACTCTTCGAGGAACAGACCCGGCAGTCCCTTATGCACACAGACGTTCTTCACGCCGTGTTTGCGCAGCACCTCGTAGATCGGATAGGTATGCTTCTCATCGTCCATCTTCCAGCCGCGCGTATCGGGGCCGGGCGGATAGAGCTTCAGCCCGTCGATCTTGAGCGTCTCGCATTGATATATGAGCGAGTCGATCGCTGACTTGCCATCGGGAGGATCGACGCAGCCAAGTACGCGGATACGAGAGGGCGCCATCGAGCGGATCATCGCCGCTTCGCGCGGCGGGAAGAGATCCACCCCGTCAAAAGCCGCGCGCATACCGAATGAGTTGAGAAAGGCGAGGTCGGTTTCGCTCTCCATGAAGATGTCTTCGAAGAACATCACCCGGCCCATGTCGGCGATGGGAACCGGCCGGCCAATGACCATTGCTCGCGCTCCGGCCAGTGTCTTAAGAAAGCTCTCGCCGCGTGGAGTGAGTTGCTTGATTCCACCGGCACGCCACCAGACGTGAGTCTGCACGTCGATGAGAATCGGCGGACGAAGGGTCGCATCGCGATCCGCCGCCCGCTCAGCAACAATCGGGTCGATAAAACGTGTCACCGGCAACGACAGCGCATCGGCCCTTCGCTGCAAGAAGGTCAGGCTGGCCGCCCCCGCAGTCAACTGGAGCATGCTGCGACGCGAGAGCTTACCTGAGTGAGTCCTGAGTGGTGAGTCCTGAGATTCTGAATCCTTAGGCTTGGTCATTGTGATGTCCCCTGCAGCAAGATGTCGCGAAGAAGCAGTTACGCGATGGTCCCTTGCGTCTTCGTGAACGTATGGCTGCATCCCTCTTGCGAGCAGATCGGTGATGCTACATCGTCACATTCTGAAAGTCTACCGGTCGTTCAAGCCTGTCGGCCTCAAACAACCTGTACGGGCGGGCCTCCGTGCCCGCCCCTGAC
>JBGPFL010000663.1:0-3877 GCA_041483295.1 Blastocatellia bacterium
CAATCGCTTCGCCAACAAGAGCACCCAGTCTACAAGCGGAGTGATCGGAGCATTGGTGATGGGCCTGACAATGGGAATTGTTGCCGCGCCATGCATCGGGCCGATCGTTGTGGGCTTTCTGGTGCACGTCAGCGCGAAAGGTGATCCGGTCTACGGGTTCTTTATCTTCTTTGTGCTCTCGATTGGGTTGGGATTGCCGTACTTGATACTTGGGACTTTTTCGGGCGCGATCAAGGCGCTGCCACGTTCCGGCGAGTGGATGATCACGGTGCGCAAGGTCTTCGGGCTGGTGCTGATCGGTATGGCGCTCTACTTCCTGATGCCGCTGATGGGAGCGTACAAGAACTACGTCATGATCACCTTCTTTGCGCTCTCGGCGCTCTATCTGATCTTCTGGGAGTCGGGCAAGGCTAAGCCGAAGAAATTCGCCTGGGTGCTGCGGGCACTCGGCGCGGGTGCGGCTGCGATCGCGGTTATCATGGCTATTCCGAAGCGGGTCGAGGCCGAGATACCGTGGCAGCCCTATAGCGAACAGCTCCTGTCCGCTGCCCAGAAGGAAGGCAAAGCGGTGATCATCGACGTGTTCGCCGATTGGTGCATACCCTGCAAGGAGTTAGATCACCTCACCTTCACCGATCCGCAAGTGAAGAAAGAATCCACGAGGTTCGTTGCGCTCAAACTCAATTTGACTACCAGCGACCCGAAATCGGAAGCGGGCCGCGCAAAACAGCAATTCGATATTTTCGGTGTTCCGACCGTGATCTTCCTCGACGCGAGGGGGCGCGAAGATGAGAACCTTCGCCTCACCGGCTTCGAAGATCCCTCGCTGTTTCTCGGGCGAATGAAGCGTATGGCTTCGTCTTCACCTCTTGGCGACGGAGAGAAGGTGCTGGCGGCGAATGCCGGAGACAGCAAAGGGGCCGTGGCCGACGCAGCTTCGGGGACTTATGAAATGGCGCCGGCGATCTCGCTGAACCTGCTCGAGGGCGGCACGCTCGACTTCCAGTCCCTGAAGGGCAAGGTGGTGATGGTGGACTTCTGGGCGACGTGGTGCGTTCCATGTCTGTCTGAGATCCCGATGTTCAACGAACTCTACAAGGCTCACAAAGCGCGTGGCTTCGAACTGATTGCCATTTCAGTGGACGACGAAGGGGCTAAGAAAGTCAGGCCGTTCGTGAAAGCCCATCCGATGAACTATACCAAGGTTGTGGGCGACCTGCGGATGGCCGAGAGCTTCAGCAAGGCTGTGGATTGGTCTGTGCTTCCGGTGACCATGTTGGTCGACAAGCAAGGCCGCATCAGGTTCACCCACGTTGGCGTGACCAAAAAAGAGGAGTTTGAGACCGAGATCAATCAGTTACTGGCCGAGTGAGGAGAAGATCGTTTTGCGTTTTGCGTTTCGCGTTTGTCGTTCTTCGCTTTGTCGTTAGTCTACCTCGCCTGACGTTTGCTGGAAATCGCCGTCGTCAACAAATTTGAGGAGCAGCTTTGCTTTACATGATCGTTGAACGTTTCATGAATCGGGATCCCATTCCGGTGTATCGACGCTTCCGTGATCGGGGCCGCCTAACTCCCCACGGACTACAATACATATCAAGCTGGGTGGACGAGAAGCTCGAGCGTTGTTTTCAGATAATGGAGACGAGTGATCGCAGACTTCTCGATGAATGGATTGCCAGTTGGAGAGACCTTGCCGAGTTCGAGGTTTATCCGATCATTTCCTCGAAAGAGGCGGCAGAAAGAGTTGCGCCGCGTCTATGAACCCCTGCCTCACACATCCGGCGAGGCTGCCTTCCATCTCGTCCTCTTCGGCTGACCATCCTGATAGATCGTTGCTATCGCCTCAGCAATTCTCAACTCGAACAAAACATATCTATCCTGAGGATTGTTGCCACTGGCTCTTGCTTGCTCAAATGCCTGTGCCCTCGTCTCTGCGTCGTTGATCTCCGCGGCTCGACCTCTGACGAGAAACTCTCCTTCGCCTCCGCTGTTATCCTCGACTGTGGCATGCATAGCGTATCTTGAATCGCGATGCAGGTCTTGGCCTTTTGGAGAAGTTGGCTCCATATATAAGAGCAGATGTCCGTGCGCAATGAACGGCGAGACCGGATGAACACGAGGCGAGCCATCAGATCGGATGGTAGCAAGGTAGGCAATGCGGTGTTCAAGCCTATGCTCGCCGTAGGTCGCAAGCTCAGGTGCAGCCACAAGAAACTGTGACCATGTCATCACGGAAGCGCATTCTCCTCAATGCGGCACTGCTCGTCCTGCCATCGAATCCCAGCAATTCGTAGCTTCGCTTAGGTCGACGGCTGTCTCTCAATTATCTCTTTACTGAAATCCGCTGCTTGTTCGGGATGCACTAAGCGAGGACTGCCGATATAACCCCCGTGCGGTGTTTCGATACCGGGTACGACGACATAGACCTTTGCGTTCTCAGGAAGAGAGACATTGGGCGGCAGTCGAATCTGACCATTCTCCACAATGCCCTCATATGTCTCAACCTTCATAACAGCCCTCGCTTTCACCTTATGAACTCAATGTAGCACGAGGGACTTGGACCGTCTAACGCCCGATTCACCCGGCGCCATACATCGGATGGGACCTCTCTGAAAGTTCGTGTCGCCCTCCTCCAGCGGCGCCTTGGGATGCATAACACTCAATCCTCAGCATGGACTATTCGAGCTGCAGTGTGTCCGCTGAGCACCGCGCTCTCTATCGTCGCCGGCAGTCCGGTGGCTGTCCAATCGCCCGCAAGTATCAAATTAGGAATTGATGTCCTGGGCCCTGGCCTCAAGCCGTCGGACTCGACCGTGTGCGCGAGCGTAGCATCCCGTTCCTTGACGACGGCACTGTGAATAAGTTTCGCCGAACGACTCTCGGGGATAAGTTGATTCAATTCTTCAAGCGCCATTTCCACTAGAGCCTCGCGTGTCCAGTCCACAAAATCGCGAGCCGCGCTTATGATAATGGCTATGTGATTGGAGTGCTGGGCGTTCGAAAGGATGGCGTCTTTGTTGAAAAGCCACTGTATGCGGGTCCCAATCAGACCGACGAACTCGCGGTCGGTCACCGGCCTGTCAAACCATAAATTGATCGACACTATGGGCGAGGACGTGAGCGCCCCCAGGCCGGCGAATTCTCCGCTACGCAGGCCCGCCGGCAGAATCTGCAGGAACGCGTCGTGAGTGACGGCGCTTATGAAGAAGTCGGCCTCGACCGCTTTGCCGTCTTTCATCTCGACTGAACCCACGCGGCCCTTCTCCTCGATGAGCCGGTTCACCTGAGAGCCGGTTCGCACCTGGCCGCCGTGAGCCTCGATGAAGCTGCGCGCCCCTTCGGTGTACAGATCGCTCAAGGCTACTCGAGAGATGCCGATGTTGCTGCCAGTGCGGTCGCCGCTGAAGGCTTCCCGCAAGACCACTTTCATCATCACCGCCGAGGCCACTTCCGGTTTCTCGTTCAACGTAGCTATTGCCATTGGATACCAGAAGCGGCACCGGATGTTATCCGATTGTCCAAGCCGATCGAACCATTGGGCTACGGTGAGGTGATTCTGAGCCCGGCTGCGAAGAGCCTGGCCTACTCTCAGCGCTCTCAACTTGTCTCCGATGCTCAAGCCATCCATTCGAAGCAACCCGGCCAGCACATGGAGCGGCGATGGAAGCGGCGGGCACTCGAATGCATCCCACCCACGGCGGTCAAGAAAGTCGATTCGAGGTTTGCTCTGGAACTTGAGCTTGTGGAGACAGCCGATCTTATCGAGAAACGCCACCGTTTCGTGATAGCACTGCATGAACAGGTGCTGGCCATTGTCGACCTGATCACCGGTCTTCGCGTCTGTGAACGAGTAGGCTCGACCACCCAGATGATTGCG
>JBGPFL010000664.1:0-3867 GCA_041483295.1 Blastocatellia bacterium
CATCATGTTAGATCACCTACGCGATGCAGCTTCATTGAGAGCGAGATGATTATGTCATCAACCCGGCCGGCCATCACCACTACGTTTTCACCGCGCTCGGCCAGTTCATTCCTTAAGAGGGCCAAGTCTGCCGCAACGAGCAATGACTGTTTTCCGGGCGAGGTATCTTCGATCTGATATGGCTCGACTCCCCAGGACGCCGCTAATTGGCGATAGGTCTTCGCCACCGGCGTAAGAGCGATTATGCGATGGCCCGGACGAAGCGCCGCAATCCGCCGCGCCATGTGGCCGCTTTTGGTGATCACTACGATCAAGCGACAACTTACCTCTTCAGCCGCAAGCAGAGCGGCTTCAGCGATTGCGCGGCCGTATGAACCGGAGCGCCGGCCAAGCATAGATTGCCTGACCGCCGCGGTGGCAGGTGAAAGCATCTCTTCGGTTGAGCGGATGATGCGGTCCATCATCTCGACCGATTCAATGGGAAAGCGCCCAATCGCGGTTTCACCTGACAGCATCAACGCGTCTGAGCCATCCAGGATTGCGTTCGACACATCCGAGGCCTCCGCGCGAGTGGGCCTCGGATTCTCGATCATCGACTGAAGCATCTGGGTCGCGGTGATTATGGATTTCTCAGCGTATAAGGCATCGGAGATCATCTTCTTCTGTAGCACGGGAACGCGCTCGGTAGACGTCTCGACAGCCAGATCACCGCGGGCCACCATAATGCCGTCGGCTACGCGCAGGATGTGCGCGAGGTCATCCATGGCCTCGGGCTTCTCGATCTTGGCGATGAGCCGCGCGTCTCCGCCGAATTGCTGTATCAGCTCACTCGTGCGGCGGCAGTCCTCCGCAGTGCGAACGAAGGACTGGGCGACCAGATCGATGCCGCGCTCGATGCCGAACTTTAAGTCGGCTATGTCTTTGTCAGTGGTCGAGGGGATTGAGATCTGGGCGCCGGGCAGATTGATCCCTTTGTGTTCACCCAGCACCCCGCCGTGTACGACGCGAGCGAGTACCTCGGTCGCGGTGGTGTCGATTACTTGAAGCTCGAGTTCGCCGTCGCTGATGAGGATGCGGTCACCGGCTCGGACTTCGCGGGGGAGCAGGGGATAGTTAGCGGAGAACCGACTGGCGTCGCCTTCGATCTCCTCGGAAGTAATGCAAACCTGAGCGCCTTCTTCGAGCAGGACCTCGTGGTCCCGAAGCTTGCCGGTTCGAATTTTGGGACCGGACAGATCGAGCATTATGGCGATCGGTTTGTTCAGATCGGCGGCAACAGTGCGAATGCGCTGGATCACTTCGCCGTGGTGGTCGCGCTCGCCGTGCGACATGTTGATACGGGCGACGTCCATGCCGGCGAGCATCAACTTGCGGAGTCTCTCTTCAGACTCCGAAGCGGGCCCGATTGTTGCGACTATCTTTGCTCTACGCATTAGAAAGGCTCACTTGTTATCGCGAATCAACGCGAGTGAGATGGTGTTTGAGAGTTGTCTCTCGGCTGTAACATTTGGCTGGAGTCTTCAATCAGGGGCTTCGCGGCGGCGGCCGCTCACGTCGACCTATGAGCCGGCAAGCGCGAGGTTCACGGCTTCGTCGAGCTTGCGCGCGTGTGACGGGTCGTAGCCGACAAAGTGCGCCACCGCGTTGCCCTTGCGGTCAAAGACCAGAGTCTGTGGGATGGTGTCTTCTTCCGTCCCCAGATATGCAGTGAACATCTCATTGGACGCCATCCCCACTGTGTAGTTGATGTCGTACTGGTTTATGAACTTTCGAATCGCGGACGGGGAGGAGCGACCCTGATCGTCGATATGGAGGCCGATGACTTCGATGCCGCGTGCGCGATTCTGTTCGGCGAGGCGCACAAGTTGAGGGACCTCTTCGCGGCATGGTGGACACCAGGTCGCCCAGAAGTCTACGACCACAACCTTGCCGCGATATTCGGACAGCTTGATCGTCCGGCCGTCCAGGGTGGGAATGTCGAAGTCTCGAGGCACGACCTTCGAGGCGGCGCTTGAGACCGGACTGCCGGGCAAAACGAGTTTCGAGTTTGTAGCGACCTCGGAGCGGCACGCCGCTATGACTATCAGCGCAACTACGACGGCGGTTGCGAGAATCCGCGCAGGGGTCCAAAAACCCTTCTTCGGTGTTTTGTCGTCCTCAGCCATCGATTACCTCCAGCGAAAACGCCTTAAGGCTGGCGAGTGCCCCAGGGGTCATCCTCCGCTGCTTGCCCGGCGGTATCCTCGACGTCTTCCATGGGCTCGGAGACCCGATAGTCTTCTGAAGCCCACCTGGCGAGGTCAGCGATGCTGCATCGCTCGGAGCAGAACGGGCGGGTTGGATTGTCCTTCCACTTTGTCGGCTTGCCACAGACCGGACACTTCATAACGCCTTCCTCAAGCTAGCGCGCCGAATTAGGCGGATACCGTGCGCGTGACCGAGGCCGCGTTGTAACCCTTCGAGGTTCATGTCCGCACTGGATCGCGCCCTTCGGTCCTACCCAGGAGTTCGGCGGTGATCGCTAGAACCCGAGCCATAACTGTACCGCACCGGCGACCGCCTGCATGTGCACCGGGTTGAGTTTGCCAAGTTTGCGTATGTACTTGGCGTGCGGCACTGTGATCATGTTCTGAGCATCGAAAACGCCGGTTCGTAGAAACGGTACCTGGATGGCAACTTCAAATCGCGTTCCTCGTTCACTTGTTGTGTGTGCGACTGAAGTTGCCAACGCTCGCTCAGTATCTAGAACTGGAATGCTGAGTACCAGGCAAGGTCGGACCTTTGCCGTCATCCCCAGATCGACAAGCCATACCTCTCCTCGCTCAGGTGCGGCCATGAACATCCTCTCGGCGGTCGAGCGCCATAAACAGGTCCTCTGCGCTAAGAATGAGTTCGTCGTCGGAGATTGGATCAAAGGTAAAGTCGCGAACGCGGCGTAGGATCTCCGAAGCAGCCTCGCGCTGTTCTACCTCCGGTAGGCGGTCAAACGAATTTAGAAGTTCCTGGACGGTAAGACTCATTTGAAGACCCTCGTGAATATTCAAGCGGACATCGCCCTTTTTTGCAAATGCGCCGGCAGCACAGACACCTCAAAGCCCCGCGTCAGCGTGTGGCGTCGTTTGGCGGCTCGTGGACTATGAGATTGCGTACGTCGGCCCGCCTAGCCAAAACAGCGCATATCCAGAGATCGCCGACGCGACGAAGGACTGCCAACGCGGCAATGAGACTAAGCCCAGCACGAGTGTGACACTCGCTGTGATGAGTGCAAGCAACAGCAGCGCTCCTCCGGTGTTTCCCGACTCGAAGATGAACTTCATACGCATGTAGGTGCTCACCGCTATGAAAACGAATCCGCTTACCAGGCACCACCATTTCGATTTCTCTCTAAAGGTAGTAATGCTCATCATCTTTCTCGATTAGTTGTGCGGCCGTTTAGGAATGACGGTTGGCGATCTGGTCTCAGGCTGAAGATTGTCCTGAAACAGTTTGAAGATGCGCTTGTATTCATCAGCCCAACTGGTCGGCTCAACGAATCCATGGTCTTCAACCGGAAAGACCGCCAGCTCCCAGTTCTCTTTGCGCAGTTCGATCAAGCGCTGCACCAATCTCACCGTGTCCTGAAAGTGCACGTTCGTATCGACCATTCCGTGGCAGATCAACAACGCGCCCTTCAGTCCCTGCGCGAAGTAGATGGGAGACGACTGCTTGTAAGCCTCGGCGTCCTTTTGCGGCAGGTTCAGGATATTGGCCGTGTAAGGGTGATTGTAGTGAGCCCAGTCGGTCACCGGCCGCAATGCCGCGCCCGCCGCGAACACGTCGGGCTGAGTGAAGAGCGCCATCAACGTTATGAACCCTCCATAGCTGCCG
>JBGPFL010000665.1:0-3852 GCA_041483295.1 Blastocatellia bacterium
CCGAGGCGAATCCGTATCTGGCTCCTTCTTCGCACAGCTTGAGTATCTCGTCTCGAGTCGCTTCCGGCTTGAGCAGAGTGTGGTCGATGTAGCGGGCCACCTGCCGGGCCGCTTCGCTTTCAGCCCCCGTGAGCCCGAATCGGACGCCGCCGCTGGCGATGATCGAGGCCATACGCTCCGGGCATTTCACGAAGCACTCATCATGATGAAGATCGCATTCGCTGCCGGCTGAGGCCGCTCCGAGGCGCGACAGGATTACGTCGGTGATCTGAGAGACCAGCTCTTCTATGTTCAAGTCGTTCTGCATAGCTATTGTTGGTGCGCCTTCAGCGAGCAGCGCGCGCTTTGATCTCTTCAAGAAGCCGGTAGGGGACCTCCAGATCGCCTTTACCGGTCACCAGGCTCAGGTCGGGCTTGTAGGTTCCGTGATAATCGCTGCCGCCGGTTATCAAGAGTCCGTGGCGGCGGGCGATCTCGGCGTAGGCACTTCGTTCTTCCTCGCTGTGGCGGCTGTAGATTGCTTCTATGCCATCCAGTCCTAATCCGGCAAGCTCAGCGGCGAGATCGTGCACCGCATCGAGGGACGGCAGCTTCAATTGATACGGATGAGCCAGAACCGCAACCCCGCCTGCGCGGTGTATGAGATCGACCGCGTTTTCGGGAGAGAGGCGCAGCTTTTCGACGTAGGCCTGCGCTCCCTTCGCCAGGAAGCTGTTGAAAGCATCCTGAATGCTCCGGACGTATCCCTTCTGAACCATCAATCGCGCGAAGTGTGGGCGGCCAACCATCTCACCGCCCGCCAGAGCCTGCACTTCTTCATAGGGAATATCCAGGCCCAGCTCCTGCAGGCGGGTTGCGATCTGCGGGTTCCGCTGGTCGCGTGCTTGTTTCAACTCGACGAGGTCAGACTCGATCACCGCGCCGTCGATGCAGTAACCCAGGAGGTGCATCGTCCCCGGCGAGTACTCGGCGCTGATTTCAATACCGTCGACAAACTCAATTCCGAGTTGTCGCGCAGCCGTTCTTCCTTCTGCGAGTCCGGAGACGGTATCGTGATCCGTGATTGCGAGTGCGACGGCTCCCGCTCGAGCCGCCTTGCCAACCAGTTCCTCGGGAGTGTCGCTGCCGTCGGAGTGCGTTGTGTGAGTATGAAGATCGATCGAGCGCGGTAACATCGCGACGATATTATCGGCCGGAGACTCCTCAAGTCAATTGAACGAAGCGCCGCGCAACACGCCGCAAAACTCGTCTCGGGCGCCAATTTCGAGACGAGCCTTGAAATAGGCCGTGGTAGCCGGTTTCAAGGCTGCATCCCTGAAACTGGCTCTGCGAGCCACTTTCGCGTTTCTCACTTTTGCATCAAAGACACCACTCGCGTGCATGAGGAGCACGCCGCCGCCCGGCATGCATCTCAGTGTTGATGCTCGGATGGCAACGTGGAATAGGCTCTGGCAGCCGTTTTCGCGATGCGCGTATCAGATGAGCGATTTATTGCGACACTCATCGAAAAAAAACGTTGACAAGAATGTGCGAAGCAAATATATACAACAATATGTTGTGTATCATTGAGTCTAGTACACAAGAGTAGAAATGCTACATCATCTTGTGTATGGGGGATCAAAATCTAACGAAAGGAGAAGTACCCACTATGGCAACTGCAAAGAAAGGCGGAGCGAAGAAAGCTGCTGCTAAGAAAGGCGGCGCCAAGAAGGCCGCAGCCAAGAAGGGCGGAAAGAAAGGCAGATAAAACTGCCGCTACGCAAAACGGGGGTTCTCTGTGTGAGAACGCGGGGATGGGTGACCATCCCCTTTTTCTTTCTCTCAACGAATTGTCGTTTCTCGTTTCTCGTTTCTCGTTTCTCGTTTAGTTGGCGGGTCATCGAGAGACGTGAAACGAGAGACGAGAAACGAGAAACGAGAATCGTCTTCTTCTGCCTGTACCTTGGGTGAAGACCTCTTCGGGCGAGCCGCTCCGGCCGGAGCGTAGAGGTTGGGTTCTCCTTCAGGCCGAGTGTGCCACCGTTTGTGAATCCAAAGCCACTGATCCGGATGGCGGCGCACCTGCTCCTCAATAGCTTTCGTGAAGCGCGCTGTGTTCACGATGGTCTCCTCTCTGAAGTCGCCAGTCCTGACCAGCGGTATTTCCGGTTCGAACCGAAGCCGGTGCTTTCCCAGTGCCTCGTCCCAAATCAGAAAGCCTGGAACGACCGGCGCGCCAGTGCGAAGGGCGAAGATCGCAAGCCCCGTCGTCGAGCATGCAGGTACTCCAAAGAAATCGCAGAACACCCCTTGATCGGCCAACACGTTGACGTCGATCAACACACCCACCTGCTCGTTGCGCTTGAGAGCTCTGAGCACCTGTCTCACGCTGTTGTTCTTATCTATAGTGTCGTTTCCCGATAACTGGCGGTACCCATCGATCAAGCGGTCCAGGAGCGGGTTGTCCAGCGGACGGACCAGGAAGCTGAGCGGGTGACCGTAGACTCCATGCGCAAAAGCACAAAGCTCCCACGCACCCATGTGGCCGGTCAGTAACAAGACCCCCTTCATCTTGTCAGAAGCCGCCTTGTAATTCTCGAACCCATCGTAGATAACCAGCCGGTCTATGTTTTGGCTTGTGATCTTTGGGAATTGGGAAAACTCGCCGAGTTGGCGGCCGAGATTGTCGAACACACGCTTGACCACCGCCCGGCGTTCATCGGCGCTCAATTCAGGCAACGCCATGGCCAGGTTCCTATCGCCAGTGTTCGTCAGCCTTCGGTGGAGATGATAGCAGGAACGCGCAATCAGCCTTCCCAAAAGGATTGCAGCTCCGCGGGGCAGCAATCCCAGCGACTTGAGTAAGATCCATGCGGGCAGGAACTCAATGACGTTGCGAACGACGCTTCTACCGCGGGTGGACACGGCTCAAACTAACATGCCCAACCGAGACTGTCAATTTTGAGGCCGAAGAGGCGTGCTTTGCTCCCGGCCGCGTCTAGAGAAGACTCTTGCGCGAGACTCGCTATTGGGGTATTCTTGCCGCAGTTTGCCCCTGTCGTGTTAACCAGCCAAAATTAGATTCGGAGACTCATATGAAAAGCTATCGGTCGTTTGCCATGACGGTCGTCACGCGCTGCTGTCATCCAATAGCTTGTTCCCTCGCGTTGTGCATTCTGTTCTCATGTTCAGCCTTTGGTCAGCAGGCTCAAGCCAAGAAGAGAGTTCCTCTGCTGACCACTGATGATGTGGTTCGCGAAAGGCCACAAGTTGAGGTTGTGACAGGGCCAGGAGCTGAAGGTAATAAAGAGGCGAAGCCTGGAGACGCCGATAAAGCAGGAGCAACTCCCGCGGGAACTAAAGCTGGGGGCGGCGCCGCCAAGGCCGACCCGGAGCAGGCAGCCTGGCGCGACCGCGTCGAGAAAGCGCGAGAGAAGGCGAAGGCGGCTCAACGTACTGCGGAGGAGGGTGAACTGCGCGTCAATGAGCTTCGCAATCGCCTTGGAAACTCGAGTGGAACGCCCAAAGATCGAAACCAGACCGCAGCGGAACTCGAGCAGATGGGACAGCGCCTAAAGGAGCTTCGCGCCGAAACCCGTGCTGCCGAGGCGGAACTCAAGGAAGTGCTCGATCAGGCAAAGGGGAAAGGTTTCACCGAGGCCGAAGGCCCGAAGCCGGTCGCAGACGGCGGGCGTCCGAACGAGGAGTACTACAAGACCAGGTTCGCCAAGCTCAGCGAGGCCGTCCAGGATGCTGAACGCGGAATGCAACTGTACGAGAACAGGGTACGTGACTTGAGATCGCGACTGAACAATAACGGCGCTGACCGGTTCTCAACCGGGCAGGTACAACAGGAGCTCGAGGAATCTCAGC
>JBGPFL010000666.1:0-3850 GCA_041483295.1 Blastocatellia bacterium
CAGTCGTCGGGATTGCGTTCTTGACGAAGACGGTCTCAACCCCCATCTGCATTCCCAGCGACCACGCCGTCACATCATAAGGCGGCTCGGGCGGCGAATTCGGGCCTCGGCGAACTTCAGGATATGTCTGCTTCTCGAGAAGATCCCTCGCATACCTTGCGAAGACTTGATTCATCGGAATCACAAACGTCCCGGCCGGATACTTCTTCTCATCAGCCTCGAAATCAGATCCCGCCCGGTACACGTCGACGCCTCC
This sequence comes from Blastocatellia bacterium, assembly GCA_041483295.1. Classification (GTDB taxonomy): domain Bacteria; phylum Acidobacteriota; class Blastocatellia; order UBA7656; family UBA7656; genus DASYSA01. Next base: position 257 of record JBGPFL010000666.1, read on the forward strand.
CATCTGAAGTCTCTCGACCAGATTTACCGCTCCGAAAGAATCGTGTTGTTTGTCCAGCGGAATGATGATGGCCGAAGGGTCTCCCTTCTTCCCTGCTTCGACCGTTGCCAGATTGACCGCATAGATCTGCTTCAGCAGTTGTTCGCGTTGCTCGGCAGCGGTCTCTAACAGAGTCATCGTCGCTATCAACTCATAGTCGACGATGTCGCGCAGCGTCCAACGACCTCCAAGCCAGGGGCGCGGATACTCTGTTCGCGGGGTTACATCGCGAGGAGGCGGCAGAGGCTCGTCGGGGTTCTCCATCTGTCGCCGCGCCTGCGCTTGAAACTCTTCGGGCGACGAGGACTCAGGGGCGCGACCGGGTTGCGCCTTGCGCTGCTCGAGGGGTGAAGCTATACGCGCGCTGGCCACTTCAGTAAGCAACCCAACCTGGTTGTGCCACCAGCCGCTCCAGGCCATCGCTCCCTGCCAGAAGTTCGTGTAGGTCGAATTGTAGATGATCCCTTCCTTGCCCGCGGCTTCAAGCGCCGCCGCCTGTGATTGCCCGAATATCCCGTTCCAACGATAGATCAGCGGATGCACGTTCGGATTGATCGGGTCGGTCGCCGGCATCACGAAGATGCGCGCGCCCTGGCTTCCCATCTGATGCTCGTCCAGCCACACCGAAGGAAACCAATCATGCCACAACAACTGCGCCGCCAATCGGCTCTCCTTCTGCGTGAACATATACATGTCGCGGTTGTTGTCGTGTCCGATGTAAGCATGATAGAGCCACGGCAGAGGACTCGCTTCGAACTCGGTGCCGACGTTCTTGTTGTACCAATCGGTCACCATGATCTGTCCATCCGGATTGAGACTGGGCACGAGCAGGAAGATCACGTTATCCAGAATCTTCCTGATAAGCGGAGAATCCTCAGTCGCCAATCGATGGACCAACTCCAAAACCATCTGCGAAGCGCCGATCTCTGTCGAGTGAATGTTGCAGGTGACCAGCACGACCGATTTGCCGGAGCGGAATATCTCGTCGTGTTCGGCTTCTGTAGGTGCGCCGCCTTGAAAGTAGAGCTTGCGTTCAAGCTGCTTGAACCGGTCCAGATCCTTCAGCGTGTCGGGCGAACTGATCTCGAGAAGGATGAACGGGTTGTTGTTGGTCGTCTTGCCAAGCTCGCGAAAGCTCACACGGTCCGAAGCGCCGGCCACCAATCGCATGTACTCGACGATCTTGTCCCAGCGGGCGAGCTTCCTGTCTTCGCCGACGCGGAAGCCGAGAAACTGTTCCGGAGACTGTATGCGGTCGGCGCCAGGTCTGGCGTAGCTATGACTCAGGCTCGAGACAATCAAGACGAGCATAAGAAAAAGGCGGCATAAAATCATGAGTTCGCTCCTGATGTGGGTTGGGTTGATGCGCCCGACAATATACCCGAGAAGCTCGCCAGTGGGAAGGAAGAAGATTAGGCAGATCGACGTGAAACCTTCCGCGAAGTGAGCAGGTGGAGATGGCCGCAGTCCTCGCTCGAGTTGACAGGTACCGCCGATTGATACTTGCAGAAGGCTTGTTCACCGCAGAGGCGCCGAGGACGCAGAGGTTGCGCCGAGGTCGGATACCTCAGTAGTCTTCGCAACATGCGTTCTTGGTTCCTCTTTGTGTCTGGGAGTCTTCGTAGCAGACAGTGCCCCGCGAAGGCAAGAAGCTAATCTGCGATTTTGTGGACTAAGTCTCGCCTTGCGTTCTCAATAAAGCTCATCAAAGAAGTTACAATTTGGCGAGCCAATCAACTATCTCAAGCGCGAGAGTGTGGTTCTGCGTCAGGTTTGTGTGGTTGAGATCTCGGTAGTAGGGGTAAGAGTTGAAGTGCACGTAATGGTGGCCGGAACTGACGGCCATAGCTGAGTGCATGTTCACACTGCTTTCCGTAACGAGACCGTCGTTGTCCTCATTACCTATCTCGTCTTGTATCATCTGGTTGGCTAGCCAGTTCTTGAGTCTGTTCCGGGACAGAGACAGGAACCGCTTACCTCCGGATATGGAAATCGACGGAGGGCAGCTCAATGATCTCTCCCACATGCCATTCAAGCGGTCGATGAGTGGTCGCTCAGTACCAGCGTCAGCTTTGATGCATTCCTTCGCTGACAGACAAGCCGGGCTGCTCGCCTCCGGCATGAACCCGCTCAGGTGCTCTCCGTATTGAATGAAGTACGAGAGCCACCGCGCGCTTTCAAAGCAACCGTTGTTGGGCGTCCCCAGCATGGCTATCCCGCGAATCAAGCGACTTGCCTGACTGTCTAGCGCAACGCTGCGAGCAACAAGTCCGCCCATACTGTGAGCAACCAAGAACACGCGGGCGGCTGAGATTGCTCCTTCGACCTGTCTATCATACCTAAGAAGGAAGTCCCTCAGGCTCTCACCCGCTTGGCTTATTCCGCGAAAGGAGTTGTAGTTGAAGATGAAGACTTGGTAGCCGAATGACCCAATGAAGGTACCAAGTTCCTGGAGATAGCGCCCGTGTGACGTGAAGCCATGAATCAGGATGACGCTCTTTGCATCTCTGAAATCACCCGGCTCGGCCCATTTGAGGTCAGTCACTCTCACCAGGGTATCACCGGTCCTGACTATGTGTTGAGCATCTGAAGACATGCGTTCACTCAGTTCTGGACAGCAAACAAGGTGACCGGCGCCCAGAAAGACCGGATGTTTTCAGTCGGCTGATCATCGTCGGGGTCAAGAAAAGCTAGGAGGTCCCGAATTCTTACGTGCAGCATCCTGCCGGACAAAGAGACGTAAGATGGAACTGACCTGATCGCTCCGCTGGGATAAAGGGCAACAATCGAAATGTGCGACGGATCAGTTCTACCCTTGTATTCTTCTGCTAGTTCCAGATCAATGCAGACACCTGACGAGCCGGCGAAGTCATTTTTGCTTAGAAACTCCTCCGCTGTTTGAGCTCCATCGAAATGTTGAGAAAGGCCCTTGGGATTGGTGCATATCCGATCAGTCCAAGAACACTCCGTTCCTTCGATCTCCTGTAGCCGCACGAACAGTCGGCGCAGGCTGTCACTCCGCACCGCGAGGTCATCACCAATCAGATCACCCAACGCTAGCGAGACTCTCTCGCTCTGTGGCCCCGATGCCAATTCGGGCGTCAGCGCGGCCAGGTCAATGTGCTGTTGTGGGCTGACGCCCAAGTCCCACAATTCTTCACTGATCTCCTGGACGGTCATCGAGTCCACTACTTCAGGGTGCGACCCTAGGAAGATGCTCAGTGCTTCGAGTCGGCGAATCACCGCTTCTTCGACCTTGCTCTCTTGGCTGCCCTTCATTATTCAGTCTCCTTCAAGTGTCGCAGTCTTCTACGAAGGCGCTTCTGTGCGGCCCGAATTCTCTCCAAAGACAGGCCCAACCGCTCCGCAATCTCTTTAGGCCTCAAAGTTGGGTCCTCAATAATGAGATCCACAATCCTCGCGAGCTCATCGTCTGCGGAAACCAAGTTGCGCAGCAACCCCCCAAACTCGTTGTCGATCGCTTCGCTGTCAGCGCCTTTGATCGGAGCCGAAGCTGGGTGCAGGATTGCAGACTCGGCTACTAACATTTCGAAG
>JBGPFL010000667.1:0-3849 GCA_041483295.1 Blastocatellia bacterium
CTTTGCCGCCAGCGCATGATTGCCGCCAAATTCATTGACGATGCGCTGGTAAAGGCGAAGTGCTTCCTCGACATCACCGACCGCGCGCTCTTTGACCAGCGCCTTTTGAAATAAGTCATAGCCGCTCTGAGCTAAGGCCGTTCCCGCGCCCAGCGTCAACAGCAACACCACTGTGGCGAGCGTTAAGATTCTTTTCATCATCAATCTCCTTGCGATTAGTTTTTCTACGCTCGCAAGCTTTGGGCGAGGCCGCTGATGGCGGAGATCAGCGCCACTGCTTCCGAGCATCCTCGTCACTGCTTAGGTAATTGTCTCATCTTGACTAGCGACGAGATGCTGTTGTTTTCCTGGTTGGCGTCGCCGGCACGAAGTTCTCCCTCACCCAGACGGCACTCTTGCTATTATCGGCAATGAAGGCGATCCGCTTCCCGTCAGGATGGATACTCGCGACCCCAAAGTAGCCGACCTCCTTCGGGAACTGAATTTCCTGTGGGCCGCCGCCTTCCAAGGCAATTCGCCAGACCTTATGTCCCAACTGCTCTTGCTCGCGATCGTACGTGCTGAACAGCACGTGCCGACCGTCCGGTGTGAGGGCCAGGATGTGGTCGATGACGTCCGGATACTTCACGCGCGGACCCAGCTCGCGCGGGCTCTCTCCTGTCGTCGTCACGACCATGACCCACATGGTCCGCGCCTTCGGATCTCGCAGGTAGAACGCCAGGTGCCGGCCGTCGGCTGAGACCTCCACGCACGAGCCAAGCAAGAAGGCGGTAGGCGGTCGGTACAGCTCGGTCTCGCGACCGGTCTCGAGGTCGCGCAAGCCGATGCGTTGACCAGCGCTGTCCCGGCCAATGAACACGATCGATTTCTCGTTTGGGAACCACCGGCTATGCGAAACACTTTCTCCGGGCTTGTCGTAGTGGAGCGGAGTGACGTCACCGGTCCGTGCATCGACCCGGTAGAATCCTCTTCGCTTCTCCTTGTCGGCGCCATGAACGAGAAGAAAGCGGCTGTCGGGGGACCAACTGCGTATGTCAAAGGCGCTGAGAGCGGGCGCAAGCTCCTTCTCTTCGCCGGTTTGGCCGGAACGAATCACGATAATCGGCTCGGCGACTTCGAAGTAGGCCTTCGGCCGCTGGGATGCGAAGGCGAGGGACTGCCCATCGGGCGACCACTCGCCGCCGCCGGTATCGCTACGTTGTGTGACGGTGGCGGGCTGATCGGTAATTATTCCGCTTGTCAGGTCGAGCGCGGCAACGTAGAGCTCGGTCGTCTCCGACTGGAGCTTGTAGTAGAACGAACCGTTCCGTGTGAATCCTATCGGCATGGGTCCCTCGCCTATATTCGGCGTCAGGAGTGCCGGCGATCCCTGCGGCTTGCCATCCGCGACGCGCAGGAACCAGAATCCGACCGTGCCACGAAGTCTGCCAAACACCACGCCCCTGCCATCAGGCGTCCAGACTGGACGGCGGTTTTGCGTGGCGAGCCGCGCCTCATGGCCTCCGTCGGCGCCAAGAATGAAGATGTCCCGGTCATCGAATGGCGCGCCCGCCCCGGCGGTCCGCTCGGCTAATCCCCGGGCTGGGTAGTCGTAGACGATGTAGCGCCCATCTGGGGACAAGCTCATCTTCTGAGGGGAGGAATCCCCATCGAGCGTCTTGAGCGAGTGGACTGAACCGTCCGCCACGGACACGAGAACGATTTGGGGGGTCCCGTTCTGGCCGCGCGCGCGCGCCAGCGCCAGAATCTGCTTTCCGTCCGACGACCAGTCAAAAGGCGCGAGAGCAGTCCATTCGTCACTTCGGTTGAGAACGCGAGGAACCGCCCCATCGAGCGTGATGAGCCGCAAGTCGGTGCGCTCTTTGTCGTACCACCCGTACGCAACCAGTTTCCCGTCAGGCGAGAAGACGGGACCCGACGTGACTCCCTCCATGTCCCGCGCCGAGCCCACCATTGTCAGGCGGCGACTCTCGCCGGTCAGGACGTCTCGGACATAGAGTGCCTTCCCGGATCCCACATAGGTGAGGTGACGGCCGTCAAACGAAATAGCGGGCGTCCACCCAGGATTACCGTCCCAGACTTCGCGGGCAGTAAGACCAGCTGTCGTCCTGGCGCTTGCCTTAATGTTTCTGGGTTGCGCCGCGACGACGATCTTTGCTCGCGCTTGCCGCGCTTCGTTCGCTTGATCTGCGTATTGACTGACAACAGCTTGGTAAGCTCGTTGCGCATCCACTTTGCGACCAAGCCGGTCGTACAACAATCCCATCCTTAACTCTGCTTTCGCCGCCAGTGCATGATTGCCGGCGAATTCCTTGACGATCCGCTGGTAGAGACGAAGCGCTTCTTCGACATCGCCGACCGCGCGCTCTTTAACCAAAGCCTTTTGAAATAAGTCATAGCCGCTCTGAGCTAACGCCGTTCCCGCGCCCAGCGCCAAGAGCAAAACGACTGTGGTGAGCATTAAGATGCTCTTCATGATCATTCTCCTTGCGATTAGCTTTTTGCCTACGCTCGCAAGCTTAGGGCGAGTGGCGACTACGCGTGTCACGAGAGAGCGAAAAGGCTGCAAGGCTGCTGCAAATTGTTCATGTAGCGGCTGTCCAATCTCTGTCATGAACTTGTAAGCCTCAATAGACGAGCTTGTATCCGACACCGTGAACCGTCAACAGATGACGCGGCTCTGAAGGATTGTTCTCAAGCTTGGCTCGCAGCGTGGCGATGTGATTGTCAACGGTGCGCGTGCTGGGATAGTTCTCGAATCCCCAAACCTCGTTCAGCAACTCGTCGCGGGTAACTACCTCACCGGGGCGAGAGGCCAGCAGACGCAGTACGCCAAACTCTTTGCGGGTCATTTCCAGAGTCTGATCACCTTTGCGTGCTTCGTAGCGGCGGAAGTCAATCACGACATCGTCGAAACGTAGTTCGTCCGGACATGACTTGGGCGGATGCGCGCGACGCAAGAGCGCACGGATGCGCGCCAGGAGTTCGCGCACAGAGAATGGTTTCGTCACATAGTCATCGGCCCCGAGATCGAGTCCCAGTACCCGATCTCCTTCCTCGCCCCGCGCGGTCAACATCATGATCGGAGTTGTAATTCCTTCATCGCGCACTTTGCGGCAGACTTCATATCCGCTCAGTCTCGGTAACATCAAGTCCAGTACGATCAGTTCAGGGTGCTGCTCATGGATCAATCGATAACCAGTCTCGCCATCGGCTGCGGTCAGCACCTCGTGAGACTCGAACTTCAAGTTGTCCGCGAGACCACGCAGAATGGCAGGATCATCTTCGATGACGAGAATGCGGCTCATAACGCTATCTATGACTAGCCACAGAGGCACAGAGACACAGAGAAGATGGAAGGAAAAAGAAAGGATCTGCGGTTCGCGCAGTTGTTGCTGTGCCCACTGCCACCACGACATATCCAACTGTGCAAAATCGGTTCATTCCTGTCTCTGCGCCTCTGTGCCTCTGTGGCTGTCAATCAGTGGAAGGTGAATCGAGAACGTGCTGCCTTCGCCGGGCGCACTTTGGACTTCGACGCTCCCGCCGTGCGCCTTCGCGACGTGCGCGACCAGCGTCAGTCCCAGTCCGGTTCCGGGGATGAGCTTGCTTTCAGGCGTGAGGACGCGATAGAAGTTCTCAAAGATTGGAGCTTGCTCCTCGCGGGCAATTCCCACCCCGTAATCAGTCACTTGAATTACCGCCTGACCGTTTTGTCTTTGCAGTCGTAAATCAATCTCGCGACTTGCACCCGAATACTTCATGGCGTTGGTGAGCAGATTCAAAATAGCTTGTTGGAGTGCGTCACCGTCGGCATTCACAACCGGCAGGTTGTCTTCAACCTCAAGA
>JBGPFL010000668.1:0-3838 GCA_041483295.1 Blastocatellia bacterium
ATCAGCCAGGGCAAGGCCGCGCTGGATGAGATCTTCCGCTTCCGGGATGCGCTTCTGAGTGACGTAGAGTCGCGCCAGCGACAGGTAGGCCGCTTCGAAATTCGGATCGGCGGCCAGGGCCTGCTTGAATAACTCCTCGGCCCGCTGGGGATTCGACTTCAGGTACATCCCACCCAGGTTATGCGCCGCGCGAGGCGAATTCGGAACGGCCTCGTAGTTTGCCTGCCAGACTGTGAACTCGTTCCTCCAGTCCTGATTGCGTCTCACCGTCAGCACACTCAAGATGATCACAATGACCGCGGCAGCCGCATACGCAACCTGACGGTGCTGCGCCCCCTTCGCTGATAGTCTCTCGATCAGCAGGGAGACCAGGAGGCCGAAACTCATGATGGGCAGGTAAAGATAATGATCGGCCAGGAGCTCGTGGTGCGGGATGATCTGGCTGACCGGCAAGAGCATCGCAAAGTAAGAGAGGATCGCGAAGGCCATGAGCTTGTGCTTGCGGACCAGGGCAAATCCGCAAAACAGTAACGCCCCAACCGCCGCCAGCGATAACAGAACGCGCAGATCAGCCGGCGAGTGCGAGATGTCGAACGCACCGTAGTATTGCGCGATAGGCGTCGGCAGTATTAGTTGTTTCAGATACCAGCCGTGAACGCGGAGGGCCATCAGCATATTGGCCCAGAAGCTCCCACCCCAGTAATGCAAACCCGCGCTCGTCGCGCGTCCGCTGGATCCTTGAACGAAGATCATGTAAGAGACATAGGCCGCGCCGCTAACCCCGAGCGCCGCGTACAGCCACTTGTCCCTGGCGATGGCTTTGCGCGCCGCCGCTACCGACTGCCCAACCCAGGATCCGTTCGCCTCTTTGCCCCACTCGTCACAGAAGTTCCACACGAAGATGACCGCAGGCAGACTGACAGCCATCTCTTTGCTCATCAGGCTGAGGGCCCACAGGGCCAGGAACAGAACGAAGTAGAGCATGGCGTTCCGACTACGATATACCAGGTAGCTCAAGAAGGCCGCTACGTAGAAGAACCCGAATAGCACATCCCTTCTGCCCGAGATGTAAGCTACAGCATCGGTTTGAATGGGATGAACGGCGAAGATCAGCGCTGTGAGGAAGGCGGGCAGCGTTCTTTCGGTCAAGCGCCTGACCAGCAGGAAGACCAGCACGGTGACTCCGCCGTGGATCAGAACGCTTGTCAGGTGGAAGCCAAACGGCCGATCACCCCAAAGCGCCAGGTCGATAGCATAGGAGAGGTTTCGGACAGGCCTGTATGAAGCAACGAGATCGACGAGGTTGGCCAGCTTGAGCCACTGCCGGCTCCCAAGGACCAGGTGGTTGTCGTCAAAGACAAAGTCGTTTCCAAGGCTGTTCGCGTACACCGCAAAACAGATGGCGACCAGCCCCGCTGACAGGTAATGGACCGGCCGGACTGCCGGGGTTGCCGCCCGCTTGGGGTCAGCCTTCTGGTTCTTCGGTTTACTATGCCGCTTGTCCTCGCGTGAGACGGTCGTGGCGCTCTTCGCTTTCATGCAGTGGCGGCCCAGTCACAGTGGGAGTGTTGTGGTTCGGTAAACAAGCGGGAACATTATAATCGCGCCGATCAACGGTGTCGAACACACCGTCGAATATGATATGGTCAAATTCGCGCATAGAAATTCCATGCCGGCTCAAAGTCAGCAACCTTCCTCAGGACCGACATCAACTCGACGGTGGTCAGATGGCTCCAGCTTGATCTGACAGATCCGTTGAGCGCCTCCTTGAACGCCGCTCCAACTCTCTTTGCGACCGGCTTTCTTACGCTCGGCAGTCGAACATATTTGCGATGTCCCATGAGATACCGCAGCGCCTTCTTCTTGCTTGGAAGGTTCATATCGTGAATGCAAATGACCCCACCGGTTCTCAATAGCTTATCTGAAAGAAACAAGTCCACGAGTGTGTAGTCAAACGTATGCATCCCATCTATAAACACAAAGTCGACGCTGATATTACGCTCGATGAGTTTAGGGAGCATAAGGTGACTAGGCCCTTCATACAATTCAAGGAGATGATCCAGTCCACACTCCTTAAGCGCGGCTATTGCTGCGCCGCCATAGACCTCGAACTGGCATGGATCAACGCCGTAGTGTTTCACAGCCTTGCCGCGCAGCTCGAGGACGGATAAAGCAGAACAGATTGCGATCGTCGATGCGCCATACGCGACTCCTGTTTCCAAACAAACACTGAATTCGTTCTCGAGGATCACTTCCCTGATGTACTCAGCCTCCAATAGAGAGATCGCGCCGGTGACCTGTAACGGGCTGCCCTTGCCGTCAAACGTGAGTTTGTCGGTGATGAGACGGTCGAGTATGACTCGCGCATCTTGCAACATGGAATAACTCGTCTCTTGTGTCGTTGGCTCTAGCGCCTACGCGATCGATCGCGTTCCGCCCATTTCACAATACCGGCCTGACCCGAATCACGATAATCCAACCGGCAGCTTTGGCGACGGGCTGCCGGCGGGCGGGCTACAACCTTCTCGAGTTTGACGGAGCCTCAGCTCCACTGACATAACTGGAATGAAGGAGCCTGACCGCTGCCGTTGCGGAGGACGAAGGATGCAGGCGCCGACTAGCGATTGTCCTCTTTCAATCTCTTATTCGGGTTTCCCTTGATACAGCCTCTTGGCGTCTGAGTTCATTCGCCGGATGCGTCGCCCGTTAGCGTTTCGCCGCAAACATCACCAGATCCCCAGCCGCATGCACTTGTCGAAACTCTTCAAGTCCACTCTTGCGCAGTGCAGTCTCATGCTCGCTCACAGTCAGAAAGTGTTCCTCCGTCTTCTCCTCGCTGTTGACCTGATCGGCTATCAGTACCACGCCGCCATCGCGCAGAAGCAGCCTCAACTCGCTATAGAGCTTGGGTATTCGGGCCGCGTCACGAACCTCGTGAACCGCCTGCAGCGATACAACTACATCGAATGGGCCAGGCAGCGACTGCCACCATCCGGCGTCAAGAAAGCTTCCCTGATGGAAGCTGACCCGATTGCCGAAAGAGGCCAGTCTGGCGCGGCTGAGATCGAGCATATGAGGTGAGAAGTCGAACAAGTGATAAGAAGCTACAACACACCTGTTGAGTATGCTCTCAGCCAGAAAGCCGGGGCCGCTTCCGAGATCGAGCACCTTAGGCGCTGAGAGTGTGGTCACCTCGGCTGCAAACGCATCGAAGAACTCAGTGCGAAACGGCCTCCTGGAGTTAGCGACCCCGGCCCAGTCTCGTACGTAGCTTTCGTTGAAATAATCATGCGGGCCTGTGAATTCGTGCATAGGCGTTGCTATTCTTCTGGTGCATTTTCACCATATTCTTGAACCGAAGCGCATCCGAGGCGAAAACACATCTCGCTGATTCTTCATCAGGTCTGTCGAGGACTTCTCCGACAGTCCACTCGAAGGACTCTCAGGAGGCGTTGCCGTGATGCGCTTTTGCAACTTCCTTCACGGTGTCGGCCAGCCGCGAGATGCCTTCATCGATCTGGTCCGGCGTCAGGGCGCAAAAAGGCAGCCGCAAGAATCGCTCGCCGCCGCCGTCTGGAAAGAAAGCCAGACCATCGGCGAGGTTTAGATTGCGCTTGAGCGCTTCAGTTCGCAGTTCAGTCGTGGGCGCTCCCATCGGCAGAGTCAAGGAAACGAAGAAGCCGCCATCAGGCCGAGTGGCTTGCGCTTCGGGCATATATGTGTCGACCGCAGCAAGGCTGGCTTCCAGGCGAGGCGCGTACAGCGCCTTCAGTCTCTCGATTTGCGGTGTAAGAAGCCCACGCCGGCACCACTCGTAGGTAACACCATGGGCGAAGTA
>JBGPFL010000669.1:0-3836 GCA_041483295.1 Blastocatellia bacterium
AAGCGCTTTCCCTTTTTCACCCAGCTCCCGATATGCGCCGCCGATGTTGTTAAGCGTGGTGGCTTCGCCTCTGCGATCCCCGATTGCCTGCCTTATTGCAAGGGCGCGGTCAAAGTAATCAAGTGCTTCTCTGTGTTCTGCAAGAGAGACGTGGATCATTCCAATGTTGTTTAGCGTGCTGGCTTCTCCTTCGCGGTCCCCGGAGGAGCGCCTGAGAGGCAGCGCTTCATTGTAGTTCGCGAGCGCTTTGTTCTTCTCACCCAGCACCTCGTAGACGAACCCGATGTTCTGGAGTGTCATAGCTTCTCTCCGTCGATCGGCGATGGCCTTGGATAGCTGGAGCGCCTGAGTGTAGTAAGCAAGCGCTTTCTGGTATTCGCTCAGGTTGGCGTGGGCGGCACCTATGTTGATGAGCGTCTGCGCCTCACCCGCGCGATTGCCTTCAGTTCGGCTGATGGGAAGAGCTTGACCGTAGTATTCCAACGCTCTTGCGCTGTCACCCCATGTCTGGTAGACAAGACCAATATTATTTAGCGCCATCCCTTCTTTGGCGCGGTCACTGACCTCTCGTGTTAAGGCGAGCGCCTTAGTGTAAAATTCGAGCGCCTTCTGATAGTCACTGACAGTTGAATAAACAAGGCCGGTTTCGATTAGCGCAAGCGCTTCATCCCGACGCATTCCCTCAGCTCGATAAATCTCCAGGGCCCCTTCGTAGTTCTCCAGCGCCCTGTTGTTCTCGCCTAACAAGCGACAGATAGTTCCGATTCTATGGAGAGTGGTGGCCTGGGCGCTGCGATCACCCAGTTGTCGCCAGAGGCCGAGCGCTGAGCCGTATTTGCCTAACGCCTGGCGCATTGAATCCGCCCTCTGTTGAGCTCGAAGCTGTTCTCCCTCGGCGAAGTCTCTTGCTGCTGCAATGCGACTTCGATCCTGCGCATTTGCCATTCTTAGCGCATCAACCTTTAACTCGTACCGTCCCGCCGCAGCATTCTTTTCCAGCGAGCGCACCTCAACCCGGTAACTTCCTGACGCCTCCGCGATCACTGCGATATCTTCCGGTCCCTGCGTTCCATTCGGGCTGTCCACCTCGGCCACCCTCGAACTGTCGGGAGCGATGACGGTGACTACTACATCGATTCCTTTTTGATCTACTACCAGGCGCAGGTATTGGCCCGAGGCCAGGGTGAGCCGATAGTAGTGAGCCTGCCCTCCGGCGAGTTCGCGGCCGAGCGCTTTGCCCGGCTCAGGCATAGGCGCGTCACTTTCCCCTTGAGATTGGCGAAGCGGGCTAGCATTAGCGGAAGAATCCAGGAGGAATAACGAGGTCGGGCTGTACTCGAGCCCCCTAACGATTGACTCAGACAGGAGCAGAATGGCAACAACAAATGCGAACGCAGCATTCATTGACATCGACCCTGGAGCACTTGTCTGCTCAAGCCCGGTTTTCCGAGGCATGATACACCTCCTGTTGACGAGGCCGTTCAACTCTGAGTCGGCGAAATGAGGATTGAACAGCAACACAAGCAACGGCCTAATGAACCGTTCCCTTAAGACGCTGGCGGTTGTTGTAGTAGTGCGGTTTCTCGGCCTTCATAAAAGAGTCACCTCTTAGAGAACGTGAAATCGGAACAAGCGTCAGGGAGCTAAGAACTCCAGATCTGCTTGATCGAGATGACGACTACTGCAGTCTTTGTAACAGAGCCTTCGTGGCAAATCTGCCACAAACCGAAGGTTCATCTAACAATGGCTTCGTAAGAATGAAGCCCACGCGGATGATACTATGCGTCACGTCCCTCTTGCTAGACTGTGAAGAAGCCTTCAGCTTGGTCTCGCTGCCGCGATATATGTGGTGCGTCCTTGAATCCCGCTTTCTGAACTGCGGACTCATCGTTTGAGCTCTTCACCTGAACACGACTTCTCCTGTGATATCACTTCCGCTGAGACCCCTATCGGTTGTCCGGCATCATAAGGCATTCTCGATCGGGGCAGAGCTGACCCTTTAGCGTGACCTTGAGAACTGGGTGATCGAGCCGCCCGAGAATTCGCGCACCAATGACAAACAGCAGCCAGAACAGATACCCATATCAGTAGGTGAGACGTTGGCCGACGAGGGAGCCGAGACGACTGGCTCGCAGTTAGGCGACCCTACGGCGTGTTCTATTGTGGATGAAGTGGTTCCGGCGGCCATGTTCCCAACGACGCAGCGCTATTATGGCGGCCCGGCGGTCCAACTCGGTTTTCAACTTCGCCGAAAGCGAGTCCTGACCCGGACTCGCTTTCGACAAGTTTCCTGTGCAGGGTAAGCGCTGCAAGAACTCGATTCTTTAGTTGTGCGCCCGCCTGCCTGCCGGGCCCAAAAACCAAGTTGCACGATTCTATCGCGAATTTCGCACCGAGGCTCTGTTCTTAGCCACCCTACTCACTGACCCGCACGGTCTTAGTAGCCCATGCCCTCGCCCATCCCACCGGACTGTGCGCGGGACTTATCAGCTTCCGGGATTTCGGAAATGAGGGCTTCAGTGGTGAGCATCAAGCCGGCGATGGAGGCGGCGTTTTGCAGCGCGCAGCGCGTGACTTTCGCAGGGTCGATAATACCTGCGTCAACCATGTCTTCAAACTCCTCGGTCTCGGCGTTGTAGCCGAAGTTGGGATTTCTTTCGGAGCGAACCCTCTCGACAATCACCGCGCCTTCTTTGCCGGCATTCTGTACGATCTGACGAAGCGGCTCTTCCAGTGCTCGCTTGACGATAGTGACACCGATCTGCTCGTCGAGATCTCCGGTCACATCGCCGTCCTTGTTCGGCTCGAAAATCTTGAATTTGTCGAGCGCCTTCGCTGCGCGAAGCAACGCCACGCCGCCACCTGCCACGATGCCTTCTTCGACTGCTGCGCGCGTCGCGTTCATCGCGTCTTCAACGCGGGCCTTCTTTTCTTTGAGTTCGGTCTCAGTGGCCGCACCGACGCGAATCACCGCTACACCTCCGACGAGTTTCGCCAGCCGCTCTTGCAGTTTCTCGCGGTCGTAGTCTGACGTTGTGTCTTCAATTTGAGCCTTGAGTGCCTTCACGCGACCTTGCAAGTCGTCAATGTTGCCCGCGCCATCAATGATAATCGTGTTGTCCTTATCAATCGTCACCTTCTTGGCGCTACCCAAGTCTTCGAGCTTGACGCTCTCAAGTTTGATCCCAAGGTCCTCGCTGATGACTTTGCCTCCTGTCAAAACGGCGATGTCTTCGAGTTGTGCTTTTCGACGATCGCCGAAGCCAGGAGCCTTCACCGCCACGACGTTGAGTGTGCCGCGCAGTTTATTCACCACGAGGGTAGCCAGCGCTTCGCCTTCGACGTCTTCCGCAATGATCAGCATCGGTCTGCCTTGCTTGGCTGTCTGCTCCAACAGGGGCAGGATATCTCTCATCGAAGAGATTTTCTTCTCGCTAATGAGAATGACCGGGTTTTCGAGAACGGCCTCCATGCTCTCCGGATCAGTCACGAAGTAAGGAGAAAGGTAGCCGCGATCAAATTGCATCCCTTCGACAAACTCCAAGACTGTCTCCATGGTCTTCGATTCTTCGACCGTGATGACGCCGTCCTTACCGACTTTGTTCATTGCTTCTGCGATCAACTCGCCGATTGTCGCATCGCCGTTTGCGGATATTGTACCGACCTGGGCGATCATGTCGCCTTTGACCGGCTTCGCCAGCTTCTTGATCTCTGCTGTCACCCGTTCAACCGCTTTATCAATACCGCGCTTCAAAGCCATCGGATTTGCGCCCGCCGCGACGGTCTTCACGCCCTCGCGGAAAATCGCCTGTGCGAGAACGGTCGCAGTGGTCGTG
>JBGPFL010000670.1:0-3832 GCA_041483295.1 Blastocatellia bacterium
GCATGGATCCCTTCACGCGTAGAGCCGCTCGCAGAAACATGGGATGATCCTTCATCGCGAGCTGGAGGTTCGCGACGATGGTGACGAAACGTCGATCGCGAGGCAGGCCGAATGCGGTGAGTGCTTCATCGCGGGAGACCCGCGGAGTCACGCGGTCGAAGTTCAGCCCGTTGTGAATGGTGCTGATCTTGCCGGCCGGCACGCCCTCTTTGATCAACTCGCCGCGGGCCGCTTCACAGTTCGCTACTATCGCGTGTGAGAATCGGTATGCCGTGCGTTCGGCGAGGCGCTGGGGTCTGCTGCGCCGGGCGGTCTGTCGGCGAGACGCAATGCGAACAGGTACGCCTGCGAGCCGGGCCGCTGCAATGCCGAAGACGTTGGTGTAAAAGTCATGGGTGTGCACGATGTGAATGTGATGTTTGCGCAACTGAGCGGCAAAGCGCCGGAGCTGAACGACAAAATTGCGATCATGGAAGCTCGTGAGGGGATAGGCTGCAACCTCGATCTCCAGGAGGTCGACCTCATCACGAAGGACGCCAGTTGGGTCCAGGCAGGCGACGTGCACATCGTAGTTGCTGCGTTCATGGAGCAGGCGGGTGAGCTGGACGGCTTGAAGCTCAGAGCCGCCCTGATGAAAGCTGCCGATGAGTTGTAGAACGTTTCTTTTCACTGCTTACGAGGCACGGGGCACGATTTTTTGAAGTAGTCCCATGGTCAGGAAATGCCGATATAGGCATTAATTCCGATGGACCTGGAAAGAAACTGGATAACCTGAAGAAATACGGCTAATCTTGCGCCGGCTTACGGCGGGCAATCCACCCACGGGACGCGGGTGGGGAACACCTCACTTCAGTAAGGTGTTTACTGACCTACTGCTGACAGCCGGATGAGGGTTGAGAAGTCCGACCAACCAGTCTCCGCTCGCCGGCCGTAGCCACACGAGATGAAATGATTCTGACTACGCCCTCACGCCACTACAAGAGTCATGCCGCTCTCGCAGCCTCGGCGGGTGCTGTAAGTGGCGAGCCCTTCCTGGGCTGAAGCGAATACCCCAGCTTCAGGCCAAAGATAAAGATCACCAGCGCAATCGCTCCGATCGCGAACAATGTGTCCCCAGGCACCCGAAGCCACCGCAGCGTTGTCATCAGCGGCGTCCCCATGAACTCCGGGCTCCTTGCATACCAGTAACTCTCGTTTACCGAGGCCCAGGTTTGCAACAGCCCCACAGGCAGCAAGCTCAAGAGGATCATCAGCATGAGCCCGATGTTCATCGACCAGAAAGAGAACTTCAGCAGCCCCTCCTTCCATTCGCGGTCGGCCATCAAAGCTCGCAAGCACATCAACGTCAGACCCAACCCCAACATCCCGTACACGCCGAACAGCGCTCCGTGCCCGTGCACCGGTGTTGTGTTGAGTCCCTGCATGTAGTAAAGCGCGATAGGTGGGTTGATCATGAAACCGAACAACCCGGCGCCGACCAGATTCCAAAACGCCACCGCGATGAAGAAATAGACGGGCCATTTGTACTTCGCCGCCCACACCGCCGAGCGCGAGATCCGCAAGTCGTTCATCGCCTGATATCCGATCAATACCAGCGGAACAACTTCGAGCGCACTGAAAGTCGCGCCCCACGCCAGTGCGGCCGTCGGTGTGCCGGAGAAGTAGAGGTGATGATTCGTGCCGATGATCCCGCCGGCAAGATAGATTGTGGCTGCGATCAACGAAGCCTCAGCGGCGACCTTCGCGCGGATCAGTCTCAATCTCGCAAACAAAAACGCTATGACCGTTGTGGCGAAAACCTCAAAGAAGCCTTCGACCCACAGGTGCACAACCCACCATCGCCAATACTCGACCACGCTTATGTGAGTGTTCTTGCCGTACATCAAACCCGCGCCATAGAACAGCGCTATCGCTCCAGCCGAAAGTGCAAAGATCAGCACCAGTTGTTTGGGCTCTCCTTTTTCTCGCAGCGCTGGGCCGATCACCCGGAGCATCAGATATAGCCACAACAAGAGACCGATGAAGAGTCCGGCTTGCCATACTCGTCCAAGATCGATGTACTCCCAGCCCTGATGGCCCCAGTAGAAAGAGTTCGTTTCACTCAGGCGATTGTGTACGCTCAGATATTCGCCCGCGAGGGAACCTGCCACGATGACGAGCAACGCAATGAACAGCAGGTTGACTCCAAGGCGCTGCCCGCGGGGCTCCTTCCCGCTGATGAGCGGGCCGATGAACAGACCCGCGGCGAGCCACGACGTGGCGATCCAAAAGAGACCGATTTGAAGATGCCACGTTCGCGTGATGCTGTACGGAAGCCACCGCGACAGCGGTATTCCGTACAAGCCGTCCCCCTCAACGCCGTAGTGAGCTGTCACCGCACCCGTAAGGATCTGGACAAGAAACAGTGCGGCTACAACGACAAAGAACTTGAGGGTTGCCACCTGCGAGGGGGTGGCTTTCCACCCCAGGATCGGGTCGGTGGCGGGCACCGATTCGAGAGGCTCAGTCCGGGGCTGGGCCGCGTAGTACCAGACGAAAGCGCCGATGCTGGCGAGCAACATCATGATGCTCACGCCTGTCCAGACTACGGCTTCGCCGGTTGCCACGTTACCAACGAGCGGCTCGTGGGGCCAATTGCTTGTGTAGCTGATCGTGTCGCCGGGGCGATTGGCCGCCGACGCCCATGCGGTCCAGAAAAAGAACGAACTGAGCTCGTGCAGCTTCTTCGGGTCGGTCTGCGCGCCTTTGGGGATGCTGTAACCGATTTTTCCATTGCTGAAAATATCCGCGTAATACTTCTCGTTGGCCTCGAATGCCTTTGCCCGCGGCGGATCTATCGTCAGGATGTTAGTCGAAGCGTCAAACCTGTTTGTCCGAATGGACTCCTTCAACCGTTCGCGCAGGGCCGCTTGTTGTTCGGGCATCGCCGAGTCATAGCGTTTGCCGAGTTGGGATGTTGACCACTCATCCAGCATGAACTGGCACTCTCGGTGAAGCCAGTCCGCGCTCCAGTCCGGCGCGACGTAGCTGCCGTGTCCCCAAATGGAGCCCACCTCCATTCCGCCCATGGCCTGCCATACCCTCTGACCTTCTGAGACTTCTCCACTGCTAACCACTACCTGGCCGTCGGCAGTCACGACGCGGTCAGGTATGGGCGGCTTTTCGCTATAGATGCGCGTTCCTACCCATCCCAGCACTACAAACCCGAAGATTGTCACAGCGAGCAGCACGGTCCAGAGGCGTTTCATACCCGTTTTCCCTTTCCTCTCGTAAAGTGTCGAACGTTGGCTGAGGTGTGGCAAGTTTCCAGCCACGTTGCGGATTGCCAAGTCTCGGACAAATCCAAGACGGCATCCTACACCAAACTTAGTTCAGATTCACTTGCGGAATAGGAGGGGCGCGATGAACTGCGCGATGATCTTCTCGCAGGGGCTTCCTGCACCGACCCGCTACACACTCAAGCCACATTGCCTGCTGACAAACTCCTCGTGCCTGGCCCGTGAAGATCTGTCTATTCGCCTAACTGTGTAACTTATCACTGAGCGCGTCGGCGGCACGCGGCTTGCGCTACTCAATCTTGGCTGACGAACTCAAGGGCCGGGGGGCCCGACGGCGTTCGAACGAAACTGTGGCTGCTGCCGTGATGGGTAGCTGGGTTGATCATATTGGAAGCGAGCAAGCCCCCATAGCTCACGACGAAAGGTAGGAGAGAAAATGTTTCACGAAGCTACAAGCTTAAGAGTTATTGACGCGAATAGTGGGCTTCCCCTTTTCGCCATGCGCTTCTTTACCGTGCTGGCCGCGCTCGACTACCTCGAGCATTCGACTCCGA
>JBGPFL010000671.1:0-3827 GCA_041483295.1 Blastocatellia bacterium
CACCAACCGGTTATACCCGCAACAATAGAAACGAGGAAGAGCTTGATTCGTTTGAGTCGTTGCCGGCTTTGCATTGCGTTCAACTCTAATTGAGGCGCCAGAGTTGCGCAAGGTTGCGGGCGGAGTGGGAAAGACAATCCGCGAATACCGCGAATCTGCGCTAAGAGAGACACGCTTGCTCTTTGTTCACGACACATCGAGACAGAGCGAGCTGGTCTGGCAAGGACGGTGGTTATTCGCGGTCATTCGCGAGATTCGCGGACGAACGAAGACAATCCGCGAATCACCCCGATCCGTGGGCAGGAGGCAACCACGGAGCTTTCGTAGCTATGTGATGGGGAACTCTAATTATTTATTGACTTCGAGCGGACCCTACCCTACACTTTTTTTAACTGCCCCTGCGGTAGTCCACATCAGTAACCTCCTCGAGACTTCTTCGAGCAATCCGGGAGCGTTGTGCCCGCAAGATCAGTTGTGCCCGCAAGATCAAAAGTAGCATTGAAATGGGCTTGCACTCGCGTGTTGCTTCCTATCGCACTCGGCCTGGCTGGATTCGCCATCAACTGTCTCCCAATCGAGATATTCCCCGGTGTTCACCTCGTGTTCGGAGGAATCGTCGCGATTCTTGCTGCGCTCAAGTTCGGGCCGGTAGCTGGAGGCATAGCGGGACTGACGGGGGGCTTGCGTACATGGTCGTTGTGGAACGAGCCATTCCCCTTCAGTGCAATTCTGTACGGGCTGGAAGGCGTGTGGGTCGGCTGGTACCGAAAGAGAGGAGGCAGGCGCGGGCCGCTGGCAGCAGTTTTGACTTACTGGGTGCTGCTTGGCGCCTGGCTGAATCTGGCAGGGCAGACCCTTCTGTTCCAAGTCCCACTTCGACTGGCTTTGATCATGCAGGCCCGTTCCATCATCAACGGCGTGCTCGCGGGAATCCTGGTTGAGTTGATCTTACTGATCTCCGAAGTTGTTCGCGGCCGCTCCCTTCCTCGGTCCGAACCCGCCAGACTCAGCCTCCACTCGTTGATAGCGCTGGTACTCCTGACGGCCATAGTATTGCCGATGCTGTACACCTCGACGCGCAACGTTAAGGACGTGCACGAAAGGATGGTGAACGACCTGGCCTCATCCGGGTCGAGAGATGTTCAAGCAATCACGGGCGAGGTGCAATCAAGCCTGCAGAATTACAGAAGAGGCGTTGCGACTGCAGCAGCTCTGTGTACGTCTCCCGATCATAAGGCTCGGAATGATGGGGAGCTTTCGCGGCAGCTTGCAAGCGTGAGGCGGTTGTATCCGGAGTTCGCCGGCCTGTATGTTGCCGACGAGACGGGCAAAACCGTCGCCTTCGATTCACTTAACAATCAGAGCGGGCAGAGCGGGCAGAGCGGGCAGAACCTGATTGGGCTCGATTATAGCGATCGCGCCTATTATCGCGACCTGGTTGCCAGGAGAGCGACGGTCTACTCGGGAGTCTATCAGGAGCGAGGAGGAATGACCGGTCCCGCGGTGGCCATCGGCGAGCCTCTTCTGGATGGGAGCGGCAATCTTAAGGGCTTCGTTCTTGGCTGGTTCGACCTGCGGAGCTTTCAAAACATAGCCTTGCGATATTCGACCGAAGATGAGAACCAGTTCATCACGGACCGGGAGGGTCTCTTAATCGCCGACTCGCAAATCGACCCCGGGAGCTACGATGAGGTCGTCTCGTTGAAGGAGCGCGGCGATTTCGAATCGGCCTTCCATTCAACCGAGAAGCTCAACAGCGGCACAATTCACTACCGCCAATCCGAAGGCCCGGGCCGGATCTCGGCGGCGCAGTCTTCGCTGAACGGCTTTCTTCTGACCCGCACAACCCTGCCGGACACAGGATGGGTAATTTGGAGCCGTCAGTCCTTGGAGCCCATCAAAGCAAGGCTGGTCGCATTCTATCTCGAACAGTTGATAGTGCTCATGCTGGCTCTGCTTCTTGCGCTCGTTCTAAGCCAGGCTGTGGCTCGGCTGTTGACGCAGCCCACCCTCGAGCTCGGTCGAAGTGCTGCCGCCCTGGCATCAGGGAACCTTTCGGAGCGGCCGCCGCGCCGCAGTCTTATCACGTCAGAATATGCTTCCCTCTTCCACAGCTTCGTCTTGATGTCCGAGCGGCTCGAGTCGAGTTGGAACACGCAACAGGAACTACTGCGCGAGGTGTCTGTAACCAAGGGAGAACTGGAGGCGACTTTCGACGCGATGACTGATGCGCTCGTTATCACCGATGTCGAGGATCATGTATTGCGGGCCAACCGCGCCTACTGCCAACTCAGAGGGGTCGAACCCGAAGATGCCATTGGGCGCGTGCTGACCGATATCGCGCACCCGGGCGAGGATTGGAAAGCCTGCGAAGTCTGCCGCGCGCGCCGGGAAGGTCGCAACGCGGTTGTATTGAGGAAGCCGCACGATACTCCCATCGACAGATACCTTGAAATAAGAGTGGACCCGATTTACAACTCGACCGGCGAGAGGATTGGAGCTGTCCAGGTTCTGCGTGATCTTACCGAGAAGCACCGGGTCGAGGCGGAGGTGGAGAAGGCCGGCTCGTTGCTTAAGAACCTCGTCGATGCGGCCTACGATGCGGTCTACGCCACCGATCTGGATGGGCGCTTTCTCTGGGCTAACAAGCGGGCGGCCGAACTCCTGGGCTATGTCACCGACTCCCTCGAAGGGGAGTCCTTCCTTCAATCCATTCATCCCGACGATCTGGACTGCGTTCGCTCGAACCTCAATCGAGCGTCCATAGGCGAAGCGCAGCGATACGAAATGCGCTACCTCGCATCAGACGGAAGCGAACGCTCGGCTCTGATGACCAACTCGCCGATATACGCTGAGGGAGAGATCGCAGGCATTCTTGCGGTCATGCGAGACGTCACCGAGGAGCGAATGGTGAACGAGCAGAACATGCGCAGTGACAAACTGCGAGCGCTGGGCCAGTTGGCGTCAGGAGTCGCTCACAACTTCAACAACGCCCTTACCGCCGTTCTTGGCTACACCCAGATGGTTCAGAGTGAAGTCACCGATGTAAGACTCACCAAGTATCTCGATACCGTGGAAAAGGCGGCCCTGGATGCGGCAAAGATGGTTCAGCGCATACAGAACTTCGCGCGCCAGCGGCAAGACGAGCCTTCTAAGGCAGCCGATATTAATCAGATAGTCAAGGATGCGCTCGATCTGACGCGTTCCCGCTGGAAGGACGACGCGAGGGCGGCGGGAGTCCAATACGACATAATCTTCCGACCCGCGGAGAACGCGGTGGTGACATGCGATCAGTCGGCGGTACGCGAGGTCTTCGTCAACATCATCATCAATGCGCTCGACGCGATGCCCGATGGGGGCCGGCTTACGATCACCGCTACCCTGGAAGTCGAAGCGATATCGGTTTCGTTTTCCGATAGCGGCTGTGGGATGAGCGAGGACATACGCCGGCGAATCTTCGAACCCTTCTACACCACTAAGGGGCTCAAAGGATATGGCATGGGGCTGGCAGTCTCATTTGGCATCATCGAGCGGCATGGAGGCGAGATCAACGTCAAGAGCGATCCCGGGCGCGGCTCGACCTTCTCACTGAAGTTGCCATTGAAGCGGCCATCCATCGAGGAGGAAATTCCGGAGGCGTCACCGGGAGCGCGAAGCGCATCGGTGCTGGTCGTGGATGACGAACTGCCGATACGTATGCTGCTGGCTGATCTGCTGAGGGCTCGCGGCCACAAGGTGCTGATGGCCGAAGACGGATTGGCCGGACTGCGGGCCATCGAGGGATCTCGATTCGATCTGGTTATCACCGACCTGTCGATGCCGGGAGC
>JBGPFL010000672.1:0-3825 GCA_041483295.1 Blastocatellia bacterium
CGGCCGCTGCGCTCACACCGGACTGGTTAGGGTTATCTGTCGCCATTAATAGCTGCTCCTCCTCGACTGCCATATTTCGAATTATGGAACTGATGTCCCCATAGTATGCTTGATCGACCTCGATCGTTCAAGCCGTCACGTTCCGTGACAGGCTCGAATAGACACTGCCACCCGGAGTCGCCGTCGGGACATCCCTGGGCGCGCGTGCTGTCAGCACAAAGCGAGCACGACATCTTTAGATTTCGGGTGTCGCTGTTGCTACTGAGCTCTCATATGAGAGAGCGTGGCAGGACTCTGAGTGCGCGTGCCTGTCTATTCCTCGCTCCATAATCTATGAGGCAAGGCACAACTCTACACATTAGGCTGAAACGTGTCAAGGAATCGAAGCAACCTGTATGCGGGAGTTAGACCAACCGAGCGCAGCCCTCCAGCCAGGTGAAATCACGACCCGAGTTGCTATCTAAAGATACTCTCGCAATCGACACCCGGCGGGCACTTTGGGGCCTCACCAGACTGAACCTTGCACCACGTGTAAAGAACCACTAATGTTAGGAATCTGTTTCAAGTTGCCCGGAGTCGACATGACCGGCAGGACCTTTCATCATTATCGCGTTGCAGAAATGCTCGGCTCGGGCGGCATGGGTGAAGTCTATCGAGCCGAAGATACGCGCCTGGGCCGCTATGTCGCGCTCAAATTCCTGCCTGCTTCGTACCAGTATGACGCCGACCGCCGCGAACGGTTCTTCAGAGAAGCCCGGGCGGCTTCGGCCCTTCGGTCGCCGAATATCGCCGCCATATACGACATCGGCGAACACGAGAACACCGCCTACATCGTGATGGAGTACGTTGAGGGACAGTTGCTGTCCCGAAAGCTCGAAGGCGGGCCGCTGCCGGTCTGCGATGCGCTGGACATAGGGATGCAGATAGCGGACGCGCTCGACGAGGCCCATTCACTGGGAATAGTGCACCGTGATATCAAGAGCGCGAACGTGATGATAACCGAGCGGGGCCTGGTGAAAGTTCTCGACTTCGGACTGGCGAAGGTGACCGGCAACCTGGAAGTAAAGCGGGACGGTGAGAGCGATGAACCGACAGTCAGGCTTGGGCAGGAGACCGCCATCGGCATGGTCCTCGGAACCGCCGGCTACATGTCGCCCGAGCAGGCGCTCGGCCGTTCGGTGGACCATCGCTCGGACCTCTTCAGTCTGGGTGTGGTCGGGTACGAGATGTTGACGGCACGGCTACCGTTTGAAGGCGCCAGCTCGACCGAGTTGATTGACCGCATCGTTCATCAGGAACCGGCCGCAGTCGCGCGGTTCAACTACAGCGTGCCGCATGAACTCGAGCGAATCGTGCGCAAGGCGTTGGAGAAGGACCCGGCCTACCGCTACCAGTCCGCGCGCGAGATCTACATAGACATGCGCAACCTCCGACGCGACCTCGAGGCTAATAACCGCACTTCAAACATGACCGCGTATCCCACTGAGCATCAGGCCACAGCTTTGTTGCCGAATTCGGCGGCGCTCGCAAGCGGAATCATCGAGCAGCCAAAGCTCGAGAATGCGGTTGCGATAATGACCTTTTCGAATATCACCCGTGAGCCGGCCGACGACTGGATCGGGTCGGGCATTGCCGAGACGGTTACGGCAGACTTGAAGAACGTTCGCGGCCTCTCGGTCATCGGGCGCGAACGGATATTCGAACTGCTCAAGAATCTGGGCGACCATCCCACCGGCGGAGAGTTTGATGAGACTTTCGCCATCGACCTGGGCCGCAGGCTCGGCGCTGCGTGGCTCATAAGCGGCGGTTACCAGCGCGTGGGCGAGATGCTGCGCATTACCGCGCGCTTCATCGATGTCGGGACGGGCGCGGTGGTTAAGACGGTGAAGATCGACGGCAAGATCTCCGAGATATTCAACCTCCAGGACCGCATAGTCTACGAGTTGAGCCAGGGCTTGAACCTGGAGCTGGGCACCTCTGAGATAACCGAGATAGAGCGCCAGGAGACTCAATCCGTCGAAGCATATGAGAATTTTTCGCGCGGCATCATAAACCTGCGGACGGCCAGCCGTGACACGCTCGACCGCGCGATCTTTAACTTTGAGACGGCGACCGAGCACGATCCAAACTACGCGCGCGCGTGGGCCGCGCTCGGAGCGGCCTACGATCTGAAGGGCAGCTTCCTGAGCATCCCGGAGCTGTCGCTCAAAGCAATCGAGTTTGAGAAGAAGGCCATCCTGTTGAACCCGCGCCTGTCGCATGCGCATCAGTGGCTGGGCGGCTCATTGAACAGCATCGGCCGATATGATGAAGCCATCGAGTCGATCAAGGAGGCAATAAGGCTCGAGCCCAACAACGCCGGGGCTCATGCGTCGCTTGCCCGTTCGTACTGGCTGGGCAAGGGGATGGTGGACGAAGCGATAACCGAGTTTCAGCATGCGATCGCGCTCAATCCCGAAGCGGGCTATGCCTATCTTCAGTTGGCCTTCCTCTACACAATCCGAGGCAGATATGACCGCGCCGAGGCGGTGGCGAAACAGGCCATCGAGCTTCAAGAGCGGTTCATATCCGGGCGGGAAGGCTTGCAGGTGGTCGGCGCTCACGCGCGGCTGGGCTACGCCTACTATCGACAAGCGAGATACGATGAAGCGATTGCCGAGTACGAAAAGGAGCTTGGGTTCCTGGCCTCGAGCGATCACGGGCTGCGCGACCGGACTTTGGTAGAACTGGACCAGAAGATGGGCGCAGCTTACCTGCGGAAGGGAATGAACGAAGAGGCGGAAAGCCACTTCAATCGGGCATTGAAGAGATTCGAAGAGCGAGTAACAAGAGGAGCTGACGACCCACACACCAAGTACTACATGGCCTGCCTGCTAGCGCTCCGAGGCGATACGGATCGGGCGCTCAAATACCTTGAAGAGTCATCGGCGCATTTGAAAACGATTAACGCGATTCGGGCAAAGACCGACCCGGACTTCGAAAGCGTCAGAGACGACCCGCGATTCCGGCAGTCGGTCGGACTTGACTGACCACCCTCACACGGCAAGCCAATCGCCAGCGGCGAAGCACTGATTCGACGGCAGGTTGACGCCGCCATATCCTTGTTGGACATTTCATCTGTCTTGCGGCTGAGTCTGTATGCCGGGAGCCCGCGATCGAGGCCTTGACGATTCGTCCGACAAACTTGACACCGGGTCAGCACTGAGATAAGTCTCAACGTCGACGTGAGATGGATCGTGGCTTCAACTCGGCAGGTAATATATGGCATACAGCTTAGAGCGCAACGACGTTTTCATGGGCCGGGAAGCGGAGCGAGGCGCGTTTGGCGCCACCCTCGAGGAACTGGTTGGGAACCGGCCAGGTTTCTGGTCCTTCGGCAAACCCACCGGCGCCAGGCAACAGCCGCGCGTCTCAAGCCATGTGGGACGAGCTCGAGAAACAAAAGGAGAAGTGGAAACTCTCAGAAGTATATCGAGCGCTGCTCGCCAACCGGCGCGCGAGAATGCTGGCCAGAATTGAGCAGCCGGTCAAGGCTGCTGACGAGTTCAAGAGAGCGCTTGATACACTCGGGGCGGCTGACGAATCAGTCTTGCGGGAGAGTTTGACCGACGGATTAGTCGGCGTCGCAGGTATCCTGATGTTCGAAACGAGGAATTACGAGCAAGGCGTTGCCGTTGCTCGACTCGCGCTGTCCTATGATTCCGGCAGTCGCGGCGCTAAGCACATAGTCGTCCTGGGAAAGATGGGGTTGAAAGACTACACAGGGGCGCACGCCCTGCTGGACGAGTTGATCGAGGCTTACCCCGACGCGATCGAGTTCAGATC
>JBGPFL010000673.1:0-3803 GCA_041483295.1 Blastocatellia bacterium
ACTTGCCGCCCTTTCCCGACGGCTTTCTTAAGGGAGTCCAGGAAGTGGTTGCGGAAGTTTGGTTCCGTTACCCAAAATGAGGGCGGCCCTCTATTCTCTCGATCCGCTGTTTCCCGGGTGCCAGGGTTCCCGGTATTTGAGCAAGAGGAGTTTCCGACTTAGTCTTCGAACTGGCAGTGTATGAAGATCATCAGATTCTACGTAATCATCATTCTTTTGGCGATTGTCTCCGCCAACGCCTCGAGCTTCGCTCAGCAGGACCCGCCGCAGGATGACCTCAAGAAGCAGATCGGCACGATCATCGTCACTCCCGGCAATGGGCCGAATATCGCGGTGGCTGACTTCGTCGCGCGCTCGGCCGGGCTGGAAGCCGCAGTGAGCAGCTTCAACCAGGTGCTTTGGGCGGACCTCGATTTCGCGGCAGTGAGTGGGCTGGTCGGCAAGAGCCTGAACCCCAAGAGTCTGCTGCCAGATCCCGCTTCGCTCAATTACGATGAGTGGAGCGCCGATCCGGTTAAGGCCGACTACGTCGCGTTCGGCAACCTGCAGAACAGCGGTGGTCTGATCGCGGACACCTACCTGTTCGATGTTAAGACCAAACAACAACTGATCGCCTCGCGCCACACCGGAGACCCGCGCCGCATCGCACACGAGTTCGCTGACGAAATAGTGAAGCTCCTGACTGGACGCGACGGCGTCGCAACATCCAAGATCGCCTGGGTCGGCGGTGATGCAATATCGATGATGGACTACGATGGGTTCAATCAGAGAGGTTTTGCGAGCGACGGCCCATACGTTCGCTTTCCCCAGTTCTCTCCCGACGGGCGCTACCTGGCCTACGTGAGCTACAAGTCGGGGGTGCCTAACATCGTTGTGCGCTCTGAGAGCGGCGCGCTTGTGGGAGGCACGAGCTTCAACTCGACCACCTCTTCACCCTGTATCTCACCGAGCGGACAGCTTGCGTTCAGCTCGGCGATGGCAGGGGACGGCTCGATGGAGATCTATGTTTCGAACCTCGACGGTTCAAATGCCAGGAGGCTCACTCGGACGAGCAAAGCAGTGAACATCTCGCCGCGTTGGAATCCGCGGACGGGACGAGAGATCGCCTTCATCAGCGATCGGGGCGGCTCACCTCAGATCTACATAATGGACGTAAGCGGGGCAAATCAGCGTCCGCTGGCGGCACGAGGAGGGCATGCCGATTCGCCCTCCTGGTCACCCGACGGGCGATACATTGCATTCACCTACGGTGGAGCGGGCAGCTTTCAGATATTCGTTTCGGACGTAACCTCGGGGCAGCTTCTTCAATTGACCTCGCACGGGCGGAATGAAAGCCCGACGTGGTCGCCGGACGGACGGCATCTGGCCTTTCAATCAAACAGGTCGGGCAGGTGGGAGATATGGCAGATGCACATTGATGGCAGCGGCCAGCGTCAGCTTACGAAAGGCGGCGGCAAGCTGCCAACCTGGGCGAAGTGAGGAGGGACGTTTCTCGTTTCTCGTTTTACGTTTCTCGTTTTGTGGGAACTGCTTTACTACGAGAACGAGAAACGTAAAACGAGAAACGTCACTATGAAAGGAGATTCTGAAGATGGCAACCAGCATATCTCGAGCTTCTGTCGTTTCATTGATCGCCGTTCTGCTCGCCGGAGCGATCGGCTGCGCGAAGCCCAAAATAAAGCTGCAAGTCTCGAAAGACAAGGTCCAACAAGGCGAGGATGTGCGCGTAACCTGGACCGCCGAGAATGCCAAAGACGTCACTCTCAACGGACAGTCGGTCGATCGCAAGAACGGCGCAAAGGTATTCACGCCTGACAACACTACCACCTACATCGCGGTGGCAAGGCGCGGCAAGAAAGAAGCGCGCGATACGAAGGTGGTCGCAGTGACGGCCAGGCCGCCTCGACCCTCTATCCGAATATCAGCCGATCAGGACGCGATTCAGCAGGGGCAGAGCACGACTCTTCGCTGGACCTCGAATAACGCCGAAACAGTCACTATTAACGATCTGGGCACCGTTCCGAATTCAGGCTCGCGCGTAGTCAGCCCCTCACAGTCCACGACCTACACCGCTACTGCGACCGGGCGCGGGGGCACCGACTCCTCTTCGACCCGCGTCAGTGTGACTGCCGACAAAGCTGCGGGCGGCGATGTTACAAGCGAACGCCCGCGAACGACTATTAACACAGCCATCGCAACGGTGTTTGGGCAGCGGGTGCAAGCGGTTTTCTTCGACTACAACCAGGCCGAGCTGAGGCCTGAGGCCAAGGACTTACTTCGCCGTGCAGCCGAGTGGCTTACGCAGGCGCCCAATCGTTCGATAGTCTTTCGAATTGAAGGCAACTGCGATCCTCGAGGGACCGAAGAGTACAACATCGGACTCGGCGAGCGGCGCGCTCAAGCGGCACGTGAGTTTCTTGTTTCATTGGGGGTCGAGGCATCGAGAATGCAAACCGTGAGCTACGGCGAGGAGCGCGCAACCGGAACTTCCGAGGGGTCGCCTGAGATTCGGCCTTCATGGGCCTTTGACCGTCGCGACGCGTTCGTCTACATCAGCGGAGGGACGCCGCCGCGCAGCCCCGAACCGCTCGTGCTGCTCATTGGGAGTAGATAGGCACGCGTTTCTCGTTTTACGTTTCTCGTTTCTCGTTTATCGTTTATCGTTTATCGTTTATCGTTTATCGTTTGTTGTTTGTCGTTGCAGCAGCAACCTGGTGTCCACAGAACGAGAAACGAGGAATGTAAGACGAGAAACGATCCACGTTCCTGGAGGGTTCGTTATGCTGTCAAAGCTCGCAATCGCCATCGTAGTAGCCCTGTCGCTGTTTGCCGGGCCGAGCACGTTTGCACGAGGCGACCAGAAGGACAAAGATGCGCAGGCGCAACTGAAGGTCGCGCTCGATGACCTGAAAGCCGAGGTGACGATCCTCGGGCGGCAGGTCCGCACCATGCAAGAAGGCCTGGACCGCAACAGCGGGCAGATCAACGCGCTGATCACTCAGGTCATCGACAACGTGACCGCAATCAGACAGGCGCAGAGCCGCGTCTCCGAGAGCGCGGGCAGTGCGCTGTCCGAAGTGAGCGGACTGGGCGAGCGATTGTCCGCAACGAATCAGCGAATCGACAGGCTGTCCGAACAGATGGCCGAGTTGAAGAGGTTAGTCGAGAACCTGCCTAAGCTTCCCACCTTCACGCAGATCACTCCGGGCAATCCCGACCAGCTCTTCGCAGCCGCATATGGGGACTACAGCCGCGGAAATTACGACTTGGCCTTGAGCGAGTTTCGACAGTACGTTGAGACCTATCCCACGAGCGAGATGGCTGACAACGCCCAGTACTGGGTCGGCGAGTGTCTGGCGGCAAAACGCATGTTCAGTGAAGCTATAGCCGAGTTGGACAAGGTCGGGACTCTGTTCCCCAAGGGCGATAAGGTGCCGATGGCCCGCTACAAGAAGGCCCTGATCCTAAAAGACCGCGGCCAACCCGATCTGGCGATGCTGGAGTTTCAAGCGATCATCAAGCTCTATCCCAAGAGCAACGAAGCGACTCTGGCGCGCCAGCAACTCGGCGAAAAGTAGCCCGGGCACATCCACAGATTACGCAGATGCCGCAGATGAACACCAATACAAGGACGCATTGAGACGCCGTGTGAGGCGCGCGATCCACAATCCGGTCATCACATCCGCGACATCTGCGGATAGCTCCGCGAGGCGCCGATCAACAATGAGAGTATTCGCCATAGGTGACCTGCACCTCGCAGGCGGGACCGGCAAGACCATGGATCGCTTCGGCGAGAACTGGCG
>JBGPFL010000674.1:0-3790 GCA_041483295.1 Blastocatellia bacterium
GGCGATGATCCGTCGAGGCCGGTGTTGGGGAGCGAACCCGAGATGAAGGCGCTGCTCGATCGAAGACGGGCTGCGTACGGTATGGCTGATCATATCGTCGAGGTTGGTACAGCGACTCCGGAAGAAGTAGCCAGGGAGATTCTGAAGCTGGTTCGTGGTGATTAGCAGGCTGCGGAACAACCGTTTCGCCGCAAAGACACGAAGAGACCAAGCCGCACGAAGCGAATGAGCCAGACAGCTTAAGTCCTTCGTGTTCCTTTGTGTATTGGCGTCTTCGTGGCAGAGCGCGGTTCTCTTCGACAGCCGCATGACCAAACGGGTCGTTCCGTTCTACTCGATTCTTTCCCGAGTGCACTTCGGCTCTACAACAATCGTCTTGAACGACGAGAGGCGGACGAGTCCGGGTTTAGCTTTGGGAGGCTTGGTGACAAACTTCTTTTCGGTGTAATGGACTGCCGCTTTTGCCTCGCGCTTTGCTTGCGAAAAGAACGCAGCCAGTTCTGCCGCTTCCTGAATCGCCCGTTGAGGCACGGCCTTACGATTTGGATTGCGAATGATGACGTGCGAACCAGGGTAGTCCGCCGCGTGCATCCAGATGTCCGCGGAGCGAGCGACACGAAAGGTGAGCAAATCGTTGTCCCGATCCTTTCTGCCAACCACGATCTCGTAGCCGTCCGTCGACAGAAATCTTCGACCGATTTCGCTGCCGCTGTTGCTGCGCTGCTTCGTCTTCTCGGTTGGCTTGCGCGCCTTCTTGCCAAGCAGCTTCTCGGCTGAAGCTCTCACTCTAGCTACAGTCGCACTCGTTGGGTCCCCTTCGATCTGATTCATGAGACCGTTAAGCGGTTCGAGCATGGTGGTGAGCGTCTCCATTCGCGCCGCGCCTGCCGACAATCCGCGCCGCGCCTTCTGATAACTCGCGAAGTATCGCGATGCGGCTTGCTTTAAGCTGACCCCGGGATCTAGTTCGATCTCTATCTCACGTTGTTCGGGATCGTACAAGTCAACAACCCTCACGGTCGATCCCTCGATCCTCGCGGTCGTGAGGTTGGCGAGGAGAACGTCTCCAAGCCGTTTGAGTCTGTCGGGATCGTCAAACCGCGCCCGGTCTCTTTCTATAGCCTTGATTGCGGTGCGGTGCTTCTTGATTTCCGACGATAGAGCCTGCTTCAGGGAAGTGATCTCGGCCTGGAAGGCCTTCGCTGCATCTCGAAGTCTGTAGTACTCATCAGCCGCCTCTGACAGCGAGTCAAACTCGTGACGTACAAGATCGGTTGCCTGCGCCAGTTCGATGTGTGACAGAAGCAGGTCGGTCTTGAGATTCACCGGCACGCTTCCAACTTCGTCCAGAGGCACGCGCGTGTAGATCAGAGCCTGCGGCTGCTCCCGAAAGAGATCGGTCAGCAGAGACCTGAATGCCTCGGGTGGAGCCTGGTTTTGGCAACGAGCCATGAACTCGCGTTCGAGCTGGGGTCCGAAGACGGATCCCGCCCCGAAAAACGCTTCCAGTATCTCAGCCTGCGACATCGAAGCCTTAACCCTGTCGAGATATTCTGCATATTGGTCCCCAGCAGGCATCGGCGCGATAGGCTCGCCTGGCCCGAAGCCCGCTCGTTCTCTCAAGGCTGCATTTATGTTCCACTGGGAATCGGTTAAGAGTGCATTTGTCGAGCGTCCGGTAAGGTACAATACCAGCGAAAAGCGCTTCCTGCTGCCCGAGATCTCGTATGGTTCGAAAACCAGACGGACAACTCGATCTGACGGATCTTTCGAGAATTCCACGAGAGGCGATCCGCTGAGCTGCTTCCGAAGCAGCGCAAGAAAGTGAGAGGAAGATTCAGACTCAGAGTCGGTGGCTTTCGAGCTTCGTGAACCCAAGTAGATAGCCGGACTGGCAGGGTCAAGCGAGGCGAGCAGCAGTCGCCCACGGCTCAGGCCAAAGTTGAGCCGGAGTTCTGCGCCGGCCATTGAGATACGGCCGAGCGTCTTTCCGATAAACGCGGGTCCAATCTCTGATGCAATCGCCGATAAATAGAAGTTGTCCACGCGAATTATCTTACAGGGAAGATCGGAAATGCAGGAGCGGCTCCGACACGAATGGGCCTTGAGAGACGCGGGTTAGGGCAATACCGGTACTGGTTCAGTTTCAATTGGAGTCAGACAATTTCACGACCGAAACGCAGAGAACGCCTGGGTACGCATCGCTTCCAGCGTGCGCATCAAACGCAAGCCCGCACGCTGGAAGCTATGCGTACCCAGGCGTGCGCCTCTGTGGATAATCCTGTGCACAGCCTGTGGACAGAATGTGAATAACTGGTCAACTTTGGTCTTGACAACAGACCTCAGATGTCTGCGGTGATGGTTTGTCAACAGGTTTCAAATACGCTAGAAATCGCGCACTACGCGCGTGCCCGAAATCACGTCGTGCCAGCCTCTTCGATAGCGATTGAATGCGATCCAGATCAACCCCAGCGCGGCAGGCGCAAGAGCTACGAAGTAGCTGATGGTTCGCAGCAACAGCCTTTGTCCGCTCGGGGGATCGAGCGTGTAGACGTCCACGACTCGGGTATTTGTCATCATCATTCCGAACGTCTTGCCTGACAGACATTGAGTGACGGCCAGATAAAAGAATGAGACCAGCAAGACTATGAGTCCGGCAGCGATCTCTGTTCGACCATCGCCCAGGCTGCCATCCATTATGCGAATGACAAGCATGAAAGGAATGGAGCTTACCGCGATCGTCAACAGGTCGATAGCCGCTATGACTGCGTGGACGCCGAGCGACGGGCTTTCGTTATGGGCAAACTCCTGCTCAGCCCTTGCCCGATCGATCTTTCGAATCTCAGCCTGAAGGTAGTCCAGGGGCTCGTCCTCATCCAGGACTCGAACAGATACCTCGTCCTTCACTGAGTCAAGATCGCTCACGGGAGGATCTATCGCTATCCGAGGAGGTGCCGGCCGTGGATCGGCGGTTCTCACCGTCTGACCATGTGAGGTTTGCTGTTGCTCGATCTTCCGGCTCAGCACGGGCAAGGCCGGTGGATCGGCCTTCGGGCTGAGATCGGAAGTGGTAGTGAGATCTCTTGGCTTAGCTTGCGCCTGCTGGGTCCTGACGCTAGCGAGGGGCGGAGCTGAGATCACCGGCTTTGGGCTGACCTCGACCGTCACTTCGAGTGCTCGCGCCGTCGCTTCCTTATCGATGGACATCGAAGGAGCCTGGTTCTGATGCATTGAGCGAACGGGCTCAATTCTCGAAAGCGACGCACGGCTTGCGTTTTCGGTTGCCCGGCGAACTCTGGAGAGAGCTGCCTCAACTATGGCGTTGCTGGTTCTGGGAACGTCCGGTGGCGAGATTGCAGGCGCCGCCTTCGCGATGGCTGGCGAAGTCCGGAAAGTGCGCGCGGGCGACTCAACTCTTCGGCCGCGGGTATCGACCTGGACTTCCCGGCGGATCTCTTGCTGAGTCGAGGTGGCTTCAACACGGGGAGCCTCGGTGCCCACCGCGCTCTTTCTGGCCCTTACCGCGCGTACTTTCTCATTCAGTTCCTTGCGCCAGGATGGCACAAGGCTTTCACTCGACTCTTTTTCGACATCGATGCGTGCCTTGCGCGGGAACTCTATCAAGCGTGAAGGTGACGATCTCAGCGTGCGTCTTGGAGTCAACTCGCCACAACGCGAACAACGGGGAAACGTGCTCGGGTATTCATGCCCGCAACCCTGACATTTCATTGTTGAGAAACCTCTGGATGTTCGGGGGCACCCTGGCGACTCGCGCGGATACTAACAGAAA
>JBGPFL010000675.1:0-3786 GCA_041483295.1 Blastocatellia bacterium
CGAAACCACCACGCCGCCTGCCGGCGCCGGACCGCTGAGAGTGACATTTCCTTGAGATGAGTTGCCCCCGACCACGCTCGTCGGGTTGAGAGCGAGAGAGAACATGACCGAAGGAGCCGGGTCAACATTCAGCGCAGCACTCTTGGTCACGCCATTGTAGCTCGCCGAAATCGAAGCCGAGGTGGAGACGGAAACCTGGCCGGTTACAACTGTGAAGGTTGCACTCGATGCGCCCGCCGGAACCGTGAAGCCAGGTGGTACCGTTGCGGCTGGACTATTGCTTGACACTGACACATAGGCACCGCCGGATGGAGCCGCCGCGCTCAGCGTTACGGTCGCTTGAGAACCGTCCCCACCCATTACGCTGGTCGGGCTAAGAACGAGGGATGACAATGTTCCAGTAAGGGTACCCGGTTGTACAGTTAGAACCGCGGTTTGGGTTGTGGCACCGTATACGCCCGAAATAGTTACATTGGCAACAGTCAAGACTGTATAACTGTCTATCGCGAACGAAGCGCTCGTGCTACCAGCAGCAATCATCACACTCGCTGGCACTGAGGCCTTCCCTGACTTACTGCTCGAGAGTGAGATGAACGCACCGCCCGCAGGAGCTGCCGCGTCCAGAGTTACGGCGCCTTGCGAAGAACCGCCGCCAATAACCGACGACGGGTTAAGAGTCAACGTCGATAAGTTAACCGAAATCGGTAAAACCGTCAGCGTTGCCGTTTTGGTGACGCCGCTATAGGTGGCCGATAGGGAGACAGGCGTCGAGCCTGTGACCAGGCTGGTGTTCACTGTGAAAGATGCGCTGGTTGAACCCGCAGGAACAACGACGCTCGCCGGCACAGTAGCAGCCGCGGAGTTGCTTGCAAGAACCACACTGACCCCGCCAGCTCCAGCGGGACCGCTTAGATTCACAGTTCCCTGCGACGGACTGCCGCCGGTGGTACTGGTTGGATTGAGAGTGAGTGATGAAAGTCCCGTAGTATTCGCGGCGACGGTCAACTGCGCGCTCAGCGTAACGCCGCCGTAGGCAGCCGAGATCGTGACGGGTGTAGAAGCCGAAACTGCGCTCGTGAATACATTGAAGCTTGCAGCTGTGGCGCCTGCGGGAACCGTAACGGTCCCAGGCGCTGTGGCGGCTGCGGGATTACTGCTCGAAAGGTTGACAACTGCACCCGCGAAGCCCGCCGGTGCGCTCAACGCTACTGTTCCTTGCGAGGAACTGCCGCCAGCGACGCTGGAAGGGCTCAATGAGACGGACGTGAGAGCGGCGAGGTCCGCAGTTAGATCCAGAAGCGCGGTCTTCTTTACTCCGGCATAAACGGCTGACAGCGAGACCGTAGTACTAATCGAAACTGGATTACTTGTTATCGTGAACGATGCTTGAGAGGCCCCAGCCGGGACTACTATGCTCGTCGCCATGCTCACCACTGATGGATTGCCGTTGCCGAGCGAGACTGCGGCCCCGCCTGCTGGTGAAGAGGCGCTCAGAGTCACGATTCCTTGTACCGAGGCGCCTCCCGGAGCGCTAGCCGGCGATAGAGTCAGCCCAGATAAGCTTACGGATGGCGGCGTGACCCCGTTTACTACCACAGCCAATTTCTTTGTCCTGGTACCGTAGGACGCGGAGATAACTATCGAGGAACTGTTTGGGCTCGGGGTGGTGTCCACGACGAACAGTGCGCTTGTTTGCCCAGGCGGGACCATTACGCTGTCCGGCACCGTAGCAATAGATGGGTCACTGCTGGAGAGATAGACCACGCCTCCTTTTGATGGGGCGGGCTTGTTAATAGTGACCGAGATCTCGACAGAACTGCCGGCCCAAACGGCAGTCGCTTCGGTGCCGAGAGATGTTACCTTTTTCCCGGCCAGGGCGGGGTTGCTGTCGCTGGTGATGGCCATGAGAGAAAACACGAGTAGAATAGTGATGTGAATAAGGCGGCGCTGGACAAATACTTTCATTGTTAGAACCCCTCCCAAGTGAAGACCCAATTGCTCGAACTTTGAGCCTTCCAGTGCCCTCTTATCGATCGGGATACTCAGACCCCACCGAGGGCCACACGCTGTAAGCGAACATACAGCTCTTGAATAACTGGGGGGCTACTCACGGAGAGCCAACCTGCACTCTCCGGACGGCACACCTTCAACTATCAGCCAGGCGACATCCGACGGATGGAGCGTCGGCTAACGGCCGTCTTGTCTCAAACTGGAGCGGAGTAGTCCTAAGCCTGCTCCGACAGGTGCTGCTGGTGAGGAAAGGGCAATACTGTTTTTACTATGTGCTGCTACTTCAATCTGGGTGGCTGCTACGTCACACCGATTAGCTCACAAAGGCCGTTCGACATCGGGAACTAACGGTCTCCCCTTGTCCCTCGTCTTGCGGCAACTTCAGACTAGCGCACGAGATTCGCCAGGGGCATTTCTCAGAAGGGCTTTTGAACCATTTCAAAAGGCCGGGCCGGTCATGTTGGAGTAACTGCTCCGTCGTGCCCGCGCACGGTCGACTACTTCGAACGTCCTCTTCGCCCTGCCGTGGGATGCAGATGCAAGTTTGGTGCTCTGATGTGCATCCCCTATCAGGCAGTTGAAGGCTCAATAGTACGGTCAGGGCCCTCCACTGCCTGTATCCCCAAAAGTGCGATGGCACTCTATACCGTAGTGTCTGAGATGGGCAACCCCAATACTACCCAGATGGGTCCGCAATGACCGGCCTTCCCGGGCAGTACGGTCGAGATTAAGGACCTCAATTCACGACCACACCAACCTAACTCGCTCGAGCCTGTAAGCGAGTCTCTTGGGGATCTATGCCGCACTCTTGGCTCGTTGCGGTGTTATCGCTGAGTGGATTCGTAACACTATATAGAGACCGTTACTGCGCAACAAGGGCGTAAATTTTACTGTATCGTCTGACGATGTATCGGCGATTGACATGGTGGGGGGCCGCTAGAACAACGCTATGGTGAAGCGCCTACGAGATGAGTCGGCACAACCGCTGACGCCCACTGCGTTTTACATCTTGCTGGCGCTTGCTGATGCTGAGCGTCACGGCTACGGGATCATGCAGGAGATCGAGGCTCGCACGGCAGGGAGGGTGAAGCTTGGGCCAGGAACGCTGTATGGTTCGATCAAGCGGATGCTTGCCGATGGTTTGATCGTGGAGTCGGCGGAGAGACCGGGTCCGGAAACAGATGACGAGCGTCGCCGTTACTACCGGCTCACGAATCTCGGTCGGCGAGTCGCCATGGCAGAAGCCGAGTTCTTTGCGCGCCTTGTGGAAGTAGCTCGCGAGAAGAAGCTCCTCGCCGACTCTGAGCAGCACTGAATTGCGGCCGACTCTGCGGCCTGATAGCGATCCTTAAATCCCTCCCTCGGCATCGATAGCCCCTGATACCCTGCGCAGCTCTTTCCTCGACCTTCTCCACACCATCCCGATTCCCGAGGCGCTACCGATCCCCTGTGAGATCTGGTCCGTCTCGTTCCCCCTGCCTACTGCCTGCCGACTACTACAGCCGCGACACACGGGATCCTGAGTTACTCGTACTACCTCGCTTCGAATGTAACCCCGATGTCGGAACGTGACCCACCTGTTTTGGACTTCCCCAATGCAAGACTGCTCGAGGGCTCATAGCAAACGCTACCCGTTGATTTCAGTCGAAGAAGTTGATTCTCATCTGGGCACCGCTCGAGGCCATCGACCTCGAGTTGCTGAAAGCGGCTGCCAGGATCGATGTGGCGGAACAGGCGACAGGAATTGACTTCTTGAGGATGGAGTCTATACCCTAG
>JBGPFL010000676.1:0-3786 GCA_041483295.1 Blastocatellia bacterium
GCAGTAGGCAGTAGGCAGTAGGCAGTAGGCAGTAGGCAGTAGGCAGTAGGCAGTAGGCAGTAGGCAGTAGGCAGTAGGCAGTAACCGCCTGCTGCCTACTCCCCCTGGAGGCAAAACGATGAAAGACTCGAAGCTCCTTTTCCTCTCGAGCTGGGTAGCTCTGTTGACACTCTCTGTCGTGATCACGCTTTTCTCACTGGCGTCTCTTGGTAACGCCTACTTCGGAGCGCGGGATAACTTGACTGCGGCCGTGGGACTGGAAGAGATCAACACCATCGGCGGCAAGGCTGCGGTCGATGCATTCAAGGGACGGCGAGCCACTGCCGCCACGTGGGCTTTCGCCTGCGGCGTTTTATCTATACTTGTGGTCCTGATCCCCTACCGGCGTGGTGAGCGATGGTCCTGGTGGGCGTTGCTGATCGCGATTGGGCTATCGCAGTTGCTTTCAATGGGGCGAGCGTTGACGCTGGGTACGACCGTGGGCGCGGGCTCGGCGGGGCTTGTATTTGGACTGCTGATGTTAGGCTTGCTCGCGGGTGCGCCCCGCATGTTCGCAGCGCGAACGAGCCTGGAGGTGTGACGGGTCTCAGAACGTCGGGCTTCGCGGTGAGCTTCAGAATGCATCTCGACTACTGCCCCGTTCGGTTTACGACAACCCTCCCGCGCTTTATTACAAGCGTTGCGTGATTGACTCCGAAAAAGTAGGGTATCTGCCTGTAGTCGGGGCAGTCGAATAGGACGATGTCGGCCTGTTTTCCAGTCTCTATCGAACCCACTTGCATCCCACGATTCAAACTGTAAGCCGGGTTGATAGTCGACGCGGTGATTCCTTCAGCAGGAGTCATTCTCATCTGCGTGCACGCCAGAGAGAGAATCATCTGCATCGATGGAGTGGGGGAGCTTCCGGGATTGAAGTCGGTCGCAAGCGCAATCGCAAGCCCCGCTTCTATCATGGCGCGCGCCGGCGGATAGCGCGTCAGTCCCAGGTTGAAGACTGCACCCGGCAACAACACCGCGGTGACAC
Organism: Blastocatellia bacterium; assembly: GCA_041483295.1. Lineage (GTDB taxonomy): Bacteria > Acidobacteriota > Blastocatellia > UBA7656 > UBA7656 > DASYSA01. The sequence goes on from JBGPFL010000676.1 coordinate 1,025, forward strand.
CCGCGCGGACCAGCGCCTCCATCTCCTGTCCCCCGATCCACTCCAGATGATCGGCAGTTGCGGCTCCGAGCTCGGCTGCCAGCAACGCGCCTCCCGAGAGGCTCAGTTGATCCGCGTGAATCCGGATACCCAGCCCCAGCTCTCCGGCGCGTTCAAGGACGCGGCGGGACTCATCAACCGTGAAAACGTTGGCTTCGCAAAAGACGTCCGCGTACTCCGCAAGCCCCTCAGCCGCCACTCTCGGCAGCATCTCGCCGGTCACGAGTTGAACGTAGTCTTCACGAGAGCCGCCCGAGCCCCGGTACTCGTCCGGGATCTCGTGAGCACCGAGAAACGTGGGCACGAGATCAAGAGGGGTTTCCTGGTTCAGCCTCCTGATCACGCGCAGGAGTTTCAGCTCATCTGCGAGAGTCAGACCATAACCGCTCTTCGCTTCGATGGTCGTAGTGCCATGGTCGAGCAGACGGCTCGTTCGCGGCAATGCCAACTCGAACAACTCATCCTCGCTTGCGGCCCGTGTCTTGCGCACGGTGGATCGGATCCCGCCTCCGCGCGAGGCAATCTCTTCATAGGTTAGTCCCGCCGAGCGCATCTCGTACTCGTCCTCCCGGCTGCCCGCGAAGACCGGGTGCGTATGGGCGTCCACAAATCCCGGCAACACGACTCTACCCCGCGCATCTATGCGATGTGCATTGCTGCTTGCAAGAGGCTCCACTTCCGGAGAACGTCCGACTGCGCCAATGGAATCGCCGCGCACCAGCAGCGCACCATCTTCGATTATCGCAAGCTCCCGCATCTCTGCTCCGGCGCGAGCCCGAGCGGGCCCGCGAAGCGTGACGAGCTGAGACGCGCCCGTGACGAGAAGTTCGGTGTTCATATCCAAGTTTTGTGCCCAGTCACCCCCCCCGGTGGGTTATGAGTCATGTGAAGAGGGTGGAGACTTCCCATTGCGAACCAGGTCGCACCACGGTGAAGGGCTCCAAAGAAGTTAGCGAGACCTCGCGAAGCGCGCTTCACCGCAGGCTCGCTTCACTGCTTCTGCCGAGTGTGCTATATTGACCGGCGCACTTTGATTCATACACCAAAGCCGCCGCTTAATGGAAATCCAAATAAGCAGGTCGGCGATTGGTCTGTTCGACTGCGCAGCCGCGTGGAAATGGTGCGAAGGAGGGGCTTCGATCATGCCGTTCACCAGAATGGATCAGGGGAGAGTCGAGGACTGGATGCTCATCCGCGAGGCGGTATCCGAGCGGCAGGCCGGAATGCCAAAGATCATAAGGGCGATGCTTGCGAACCTGGAGGAGCAGGTTGACGGCTTCGCGGTCAGTCAATTGGAGCACAGCCTTCAGACTGCCACCCGAGCGCTGCGGGCCGGCGCTTCAGAGGAACTGATAGTAGCCTCGCTGTGCCACGACATCGGGAAAGCCATCTCCCTCGCGAACCATGCCGGCATTAGCGCCGAGATCCTGAAGCCCTACGTCTCGCACGAAACGTACGAGATCATTCGCACTCACCAGGACTTTCAGGGAAGGCATTATTATGCGCTGATGGGCAAGGACCCTGAAGCCCGCCGGCAATATGTGAATGAGCCCTGGTACCGACAGGCTTGCCAGTTCACCGACGAGTGGGACCAGGTAGCATTCGACCCGGAGTACGACACGCTCCCCCTGCCGCACTTCGAGCCGATGATCGATCGATTGTTTGCCCAAATCACGCCGGAGCCCGCGCGAGGCGCGGGTAGCAGCCAGGTTTCCAGTCAAGGCGGCTCAAACAGCAATTGACACCGATGATGTAAAGCAACGGCGCTCCTCAGATCGGTGCGGATTTCCCAGTCGGCATCTCAGCACGACAAACGAGAAACGACAAACGAGAAACGACAAACGACTCAAAACCTTAGCCTTTCGCCGCTGGCTTGTCACAGCCCTGGCCACTCGAGAGCCGATGCGGTTAAGGACGAAGATCATTGTTGCCTTCTCGATCTTCCTGGTCTCCTTTTCTGCAAGGTCCCTGCACGCGGTTGATCTCACTCCTGTTATGTACACCGATGAACAGCCGTTCGGTGGTCTCACTCTGACCTACGACCAGCGTGCATCGTCGATTCTGGAAGGCGACGGCATCCTGGGGCCCTACGACATCAACCCTTCACGCACGGTGTGGCTGGCCCAGGCGCCTGGCTATTCAATCTACCTGAGCTGGGTCTATCGAATCGTCGGAAGAGGTTTCTTGAGGGTTCAGTTCGTTCAGAACGCCCTCAACTCCCTGTCTCCGATTCTGATCTTCCTCATCGCCGGCTCGATGCTCAGTTGGCGAGTGGGAGTCGCCTCGGGGTTGCTCGCTGCGATCGAACATCATTTGTCTCACATCTCCAACTTCATCCTGCCTGATTCGATCTCCGCTCTGCCGCTGCTCGCTGGAATCTACCTGCTGGTCATCGCGACCAGGATACGTCACAACTCCTATTGGGTTTGGGCAGGCGCCGGAGTTCTGCTTGGATCGGCAGCATGGCTCAGAGCTCAGACCATGCTCCTTGCGCCATTTGTCGCAGTAGTGCTGGTGGCGATCGCGGCCCGCCGCCTGCCAAGGTTGAAGAGAGCGGTCCTGCTGCCCCTCACCTGTCTTTTGGTCATTGCCCCCATTACGATTCGAAACTATCTGGTCTACGGGGAATTCGTTCCAATACACATCGGACTGGGGATTGTGCTTTGGGAAGGGATCGCCGACGCGAGCGGCGATCGCTTCGGCGCGGTAGCCCTGGATGTCGA
>JBGPFL010000677.1:0-3773 GCA_041483295.1 Blastocatellia bacterium
ATCGGAGCAGACAAGCTCTCGACCGAGCTTCATCACATAAACGAGCAGACCAACGCGGAGACAGCGCGACTCAGGTTCGATTACACCTACAACCCCGAGAGTCACCCGGAGCGTTTCTACTACCGCTCAGACCATTACAACTACGCCAAGCACGGCATCCCGGTGATCTTTTTTTTCACGGGCGTTCATCGCGACTATCACAGGACAACCGATGATGTGGACAAGATCGATTTTGTGAAGATGGAGCGAATCGACAGAATGATCTTCGCAGTCGGCTGGCGAGTTGCAAATCTGGACCATCGGCTGGTGGTGGACAAAAGGCCGGCACCGTAGGCTCTGGCTTTCAGCTTGGTTCGTCACTAGTGCAAGGTCGAAAATAAGTGGATCAGCACCCGATTCAGCGAAAGCCTGGACTGTCTAAACTCCAGTCAAGCACGACGTGATTGCTAAGTGGTTTGCCGCAGGATTGCTGCGACACATGGCTGTTGGCTTCTGCGCCATTCCCTTATCTCTACCAACTAAGACTCTCACTTTTTCTACATAAAACTGTGCAATCTCCAACTGGCATGAGTCTTGCTACTCAACTGCTCGACCGGCATCGCGACAGTTGAGTTAGTCACATGCCGGTGAATCTCAAACTGACGAGGAGGGATTTATGAGGAGAGTTGTTATTGCGTTTTTCGCGCTTGCACTGGTTCCAGCAAGCGCTCTTGCACAGAAACGGGACATGCCGAGAGGTTGGGGCTACGGCTTCGGTGCGATCGGCAGCAGCTCGGGTGATTTCGGACACACGACGGTTCACGTCGGCGCCGGCGGAGAGGGACTGTTCTACAAGGGACTCGGCGCGGGCGCGGAGATAGGCTACCTCGCGCCGACTCGCAGTCTTGGCGACGGCTTTGGCGTGGCTTCGGTTAATGTTGCGTACCACTTCGTGAAGCCAGGGCGGAAGCTGGTGCCTTTTGTGACCGGCGGCTATTCGCTCCTTTTCCGGAATGGGTCGTCGTCCGGCGGCAACATCGGGGGCGGGGTTCAGTACTGGATGAAGGATCGAGTTGCTCTCCGATTTGAGTTTCGCGATCACATCATCTCCAGCGACAGCCCGCACTTCTATGGGTTTCGCGTAGGCCTGGCATTCCGATAGTAAGTAAACCGCGCTCGCAGCCCTGATCAATCTGGCGGACCCGCACGCTGGAAGCGACGCGTACCCAGGCGCCACTGCCATTCGGGGGAATGACGGGTGAGTTAACCTTCGGCGCTTCCGGGAACTCGCGCACAGATACAACAGCGCGACTCAAACTGGAGTCAGTATGAAAATGCTAATCGAGGCTGAAGGCCTCACCCGTCATCCTTCTTCTTACCGGGGAGCATCTCCCCGATTGCTAAGATTGTTCAGTTCTTACCGGGTCCGAGGGTCGCTTCTTCGATCTCTTCCTCGGCGGCCTGCTCGGGCTTGTTATGAATCATCCCGCCACGAACGAGGTAGATGCCGCAAAGGATTACAACCGCTCCTACCAGTTGGCCTGGTGTAGGTACTTCACCCAACACGGGCCAGGCCACCAGGAGAGCAACGACAGGGGTCAGATTGCCATATGCAGCAGTGCGCGTTCCACCAATCTTGCGCACGCCGTGATTCCAGATGATGTAGGCGAGCGCGATCGACAGCAGTCCGCTGTAGACCACTCCGAGCCACGATAGAGGTCTGATGCGAGCCCAGTCCTGCTCCAGGAGCGAGGGGGCGCAGACCAGGAGCAGAACCGGCGTGCCGGTGATCATCATAACCGTCGTCGTCTTCAGCGATCCGTAGACGTGCACAAAACGGTGAGCCAGATTGGTGTAAATGGCCCAGCAGACCGTGGCGACGATCAGCAAACCGTCTCCAAGAACGCTGCTCTCTTGTGCGCTTCCGCGGTGCCCGACCAACACAATGAGCCCGATCCCAGAGAAGGCCAGCAACAGCCCGGTGATGCCCCGGTAGGTGAAGTGCTCCTGTTTTCGCAGTCGGCCGATCACCGCCGTGAAGAGCGGCGTGGTTGCGAGTATCAGCGCTGCGTTGCCTGCCCGCGTGTGGGCCATGCCTTTCATAAACGATACCTGGTAGAGCACGTTTTGTAATAACGCCAATCCGAACAACTTCGAGAAGTCCGAACGGCTGACTCGCAGGTTGCGTCCCGACACGAGCGTAATCACCAGCATCGCAGCCGCTGCAATTGTGAACCGAACAGCGGTGAAGCCGAGCGGGCTGAAATCGTCGATCGCATACTTAATGACCGTGAAGTTCGACCCCCAGATAACGGTCATCAGCACGATCCACAGATCAGTGACGCCAAATCCCGCCTCCGCTTTCGCGACAGCTCGATTGTTGCCGGCTGGTTGGGCGTTCGAGGAGTGTTGGCTCATCTGAGGGTGGCTCGGGATCACGTTGCGGGAGACTCATTCGGCGACTGCGCCGGATCAGGAGTTCGGCAACTCGCGAGGCTTTGAGTCGAACCCCATTGCCATTTCGAGATGGTGGGCGGCTCTCAGCAATTCGGCCTCGCAGAAATGGCGACCCATCAGTTGTATTCCTATCGGCAGTCCTTTCGACGACAGTCCGCAGGGTAAGCTCAATCCCGGCACACCTGCGAGATTCACTGTAATCGTATAGATATCCGACAGGTACATCTCGAGCGGGTTGTCAGTCTTCGCTCCAAGTTGGAATGCAGGCGTGGGCGCAGTTGGTGTTGCAATCAGGTCACAGGCTTCAAACGCGGCGCGAAAATCCCGCTCGATCAATGACCGTACTTGCTGGGCCTTGCCGTAGTAAGCGTCGTAGTACCCGGCCGATAGTGCGTAGGTCCCCAACATGATTCGTCGCTTCACTTCAGCCCCGAAGCCCTGGTCCCGGGTGCGGCTGTACATCTCCTTGAGCGTTGGCGCCTCCTCCGCGCGGAAGCCATAACGCACGCCGTCGTAGCGCGCGAGGTTCGAGCTCGCCTCCGCCGTCGCGATCACGTAGTAGACCGGGATCGCGTATTCGGTTTGAGGAAGGCTGATGTCGACCACCACAGCCCCCAACTCTTTGAACTTCTTGATCGCAGCTTCTACGGCCGCATTGACCTCCGGGTCGAGCCCTTCGCCGTAGTATTCGCGCGGCACTCCGACGCGAAGTCCGCGCACATCGCCCTCAAGCGCGCCAACGTAGTCGTCTGCATCGATGTTGCTGGACGTTGAATCTTTAGGGTCGCGGCCGGCGATCACGTTCAACACTTCAGCGACATCCTCAACCGATTTGCCGAACGGGCCTATCTGATCGAGGGAAGAGCCAAATGCAATGAGGCCATAGCGAGACACGCGCCCGTAGGTCGGCTTCATTCCGACCACGCCGCAGAAGCTGGCGGGCTGGCGAATCGAGCCGCCGGTGTCGGATCCCAACGCAATTGTCGCCATACCGGCCGCGACTGCTACGGCTGATCCACCGGACGACCCACCCGGCACGTAAGCCTTGTTCCAGGGATTCTTCACCGGGCCATATGCGGAGTTCTCGGTCGACGATCCCATCGCGAACTCGTCCTGATTCGTCTTGCCGAGGATGATCGCCCCTGCCGCCTCCAGGCGTTCAACCGCTGTAGCCGTGTAGGGAGGCCTGTAGTCGAACAGAATGCGAGAGCCCGCCGTTGTGCGCACCCCCCGCAAGACCATGTTGTCTTTGATCGCGATGGGCACTCCGGCAAGCGGAGCGAGCACTTCTCCGGCCCTGGCGGCGCGGTCGATCTGGGCGGCCCGCTCGAGAGCGG
>JBGPFL010000678.1:0-3768 GCA_041483295.1 Blastocatellia bacterium
ACTTCGATGTGCAGCAGGCTCGGCCGCTTCATCTCGTAGCCCTGTTCGCTCAGGATTCTGGTGAGCGGTTCAACTTTCACGAGACCATGCTTCACCAGGTAGAAGCCGAGGGGTCCGTTAGCAGAGCCGGTCGCCGCATCCTCCCCAACGCCGGCTCCCGGGGCGAAGACCCTGCAATGAACGGTGCTTGACGCCGCCACCGTCTCGCGAGTGAATGCCAGAACGGTTTCGGCACCCAGCTCTTCAACGATGGCGTCAATTGCGATCCCATCGACCCTGATCCGCTCGATGGCCTTTCGCGATCCGAGGGGCACGATGACCACCGTAATGCCGTTATAGATCGCTTCGATCGGCAGGCCGGTAGTTTGAATTTCAGACGCGTCAATCGAAAGCGCCTTTGCCACCCTGGCAGCGTCCGCAAACGTGCCTTTGATAACAGGGATCGGTTGAGTCATCGTAGTGTGGCCGGCTCTGCCTCCTTCGGTTTTGACCTCGACTACAATCTCGCCGACGCCCGTTTCGAGCCGCACCGTTGTTAAGGCGCCCGTCGATCTCTTCATCTCTTCAGCAACGATCACATTGGCTGATCCGACCAGCGGGTGACCCGCGAATGGCAGCTCCCTCGCCGGGGTGAATATGCGGATGCGATAGTCGCCTCCCGATTCAGGCGGAAGGAGGAAGGTCGTTTCGGAGTAGTTCATCTCACGGGCGATGTTCTGCATCGTCGCCGAGTCGAGGCCGGCGCCATCGGTGAAGACGGCCAGCTGATTTCCCCCGAACCTCACTTGAGTAAAGACGTCCGCGATAATGAATCGCTTGCTGTTCATGCCAGCCTCCGCTTGAGCACCGCCCCTATGCGCTTGACGCCCTCCTCGATTATCTCGGAAGGCCGGTTGGAGAAATTTAGCCTGATGAAGTTGTCGTGCCCTTCGTCCACGAAGAACGGCCCCCCCGGCACGAAGGCGACGTGTTCCCGAAGCGAATCCTCGAGCAGGTCTTCACCCCGGATCGTCTCCGGCAACTCGATCCACAGAAATAAGCCGCCTTCGGGGTGAGTCCAGCGCGTCTCGGCAGGAAAATAGCGTTCAAGCGCATCGAGCATAGTGTCGCATCGATCCCCGTAGACCTGGCACAACCCGGCAATGTGGCCGTCGAAGTCGAACCCGGCAACAGCGCGAACGGCTGCGCGCTGCTCTATGGTGCTGGTGTGCAGGTCAGCCGGCTGTTTTGCTATGATCAGCGCGTGAATGATCTCGTCGGAGGCGACCACCCACCCGATTCGCATCCCGGGACTCAGCGTCTTCGAGAATGTGCTGATGTAGATGACGAGGCCATGTCTATCCATCGCCGCCAGAGTCAGCGGCCGCTCTCCGCGATATCGAAGGTCGCCATAGGGGTCATCTTCGAGAATCGGCACCTGAAAGAGCCGCGACAGCTCGATCAGTTGCGCTCGGCGTTCCGATGAGAGGGAGGTGCCTTTCGGGTTCTGGAAATCGGCAACGACATAAATGAGCTTCGGCCGAGCGCGTTCGATCGCCTGTTCGACCTGGTCGATGCACATGCCCTCATTGTCGCTGTCGATCCCGATGAGAGAAGCCTCGTACCCGCTGAAGCACTGAAGCGCGGAAAGGTAAGACGGATTCTCGACCACCACCGAGTCGCCCGGTTCGAGGAAGACCTTTCCAACCAGGTCGATTCCCTGTTGTGAGCCGCTGGTGATCAGCACGCGATCGGCGACGGTCTGGATGCCGCGAAAATTCATTCTGGCGGCGATCCACTCGCGCAAGGGACGCCAGCCTTCGGTGGTGCTGTATTGCAGAGCGGCAGCGCCTTCTTGGGCGAAAACCTCGGCGTGAGCCCGGGCTATCACGTCGACCGGAAACAATTCGGGCGCAGGCAAGCCTCCGGCGAACGAAATTATGTCAGGCCGTTCGGCGATCTTGAGGATCTCGCGGACCGCTGAAGACTTCATCTTCAACATTCGGCTTGCGAATTGATAGTGTCGAGGTTCCAAGATTGTTGTAGCCACAAGCACCTCCAAGAAGAATGGTTTCTGGTTTATGGTTTCGGGTTTATGGTTCTGCGTTTACTGTGTCTCCCGAGACTCCCGCATTCAAAACCCCAAACTCCAAACCCCAAACCATAAACCACAAACCACAAACCAGTTTCTAAACCAGCGCTCTGAAGCCCTCTTGTTTCCGTACAGCAAACTGTTTCTTCAAAGTTGAAATTCGTCCCTTTACTATCGCGCCCAGCTTCCTTACTCCCTCTTCGATTGCGGACGGGCTGGCATTGGTGAAGCAGAGCCGCATCATGTTCTTCGGAGGAACCCCCGAATAGAAATGCTCCCCAGGACTGAACGTCACTCCGTTCTCGGATGAGAGAAGCAGAATCTCACTAGCGTTGAGTGCAGGCGGCAACTTCACCCAGACCGCCATTCCGCCGTCGGGTTTGTTCCAGGTCGCCTCAGCAGGGAACTGCTTCTCCAGCGATTCGAGCATGATATCGCGACGTTGCGCGTAGGCTCGCTTGACCCTTTTGATGTGCTTGGCGAGCAGCCCATGTTTGGAGAACTCGTGAATCGCAGCCTGAGCAAGGAGACTGGCGTGCAGGTCGCAGTTCTGCTTGGCGACGTTGAGGTGATCGATGACTATGCGCGGGGCGGCTATCCATCCGACTCGCAAGCCGGGGAAGCCGACCTTTGAAAAACTGTTTATCGCTATGACGACGCCGTAGCGATCGAGCCCCTTCAGCGAAGGGAGCATCGCACCGTCGTAATGCAGGTCGCGATAGATGTCGTCCTCGATTATCGGCACGCGATGCTTGATCGCCAGCTCCAGCAGCCGCCGCCGCGCCGCGATATCCATCGTGACCCCGGTCGGATTGTGATAAGTGGGAATTGTGTAGATGAGTTTCGGGCGACGTTGAGAAAGGATCTCTTCGAGGACGTCGAGGTCGAGACCCTTGTCGCCAACCGGCAGGCTGACGTGCTTTGAGCCGCTGCCGCAGAAGACGCTGATTGCACCCGGATAGGTCGGATTCTCGATTGCAACTTCATCATTGGCTCCGACGAACACGCGGCGAATCAGATCGAGCGACTGCTGGCAGCCGTTGGTTATCAGGACTTCCTCGGGTTTGACTGCGGCGCCCGAAAGCGCCATCTGCGAAGCAATGTACTCCTGCAGGGGAGGGTAGCCGCTGCTGAGCCCGAGTTGCAGGAGGACCCGGCCCTCTTTTCTGAGCACGCGGTCGACGCACCGCCTGAAGTCGTCGAGAGGGAAGAGGTCGGCGTGCGGCAACCCATGGGCGAGTGAGATTCCGTCTTTGCTTTGCTTTGACAGCAGCAGCCCGTTGAGCCAGGTGTCGCTTTGCTGTTCGGCCAGAAGCGTGCCCCAAAGCATAGTTGATAACTGAGCGCGTTCGGGAACAATCCCGGCCGGCTTGCGCGTTGGAACGCTGGCGATGAAGGTGCCACGCCCGATGTGCGAGTTGATCAAGCCGTCGGCTTCGAGTTCGGCATAGGCGGTTGTGACGGTTGTTCGATTGACACCGAGAGTCTTGGCCAATTCGCGGTTTGGAGGCAGCCGGTCGCCGATTTTGAGAGTGCCGCTTGAGACCATGTCCCGCACCTGGGCGGCAATTTGAAGGTAGAGCGGAATTCCTGTCGCGCGATTGATCTCGAAAATCATAGCCTGGCCTCCGTCAGGATTGGCTCAGCGTACCAGGCCATTTTAGCTGAGAACTTGAGGATGTAAAGGGCCAATTGGG
>JBGPFL010000679.1:0-3766 GCA_041483295.1 Blastocatellia bacterium
CTCCTGTCACCAATCGATTGCGGCCGACGGCTGCCTGAGTCTCGGCATGATCGCTGAGTTTGAGCGACCGTTGCAACAGTTTGGGGCTTGGTTCTATCCCCGGCTCTTTTGGGAAAGCGGTGTCGTCGGCCAGGTGTTGTATCTTGAAGCCGAAGCGATTGGGATCCGTGGCACTGGCATTGGTTGTTTTTTTGATGATCCGATGCACACCGTGCTGGGGCTGAGGAACCTGCAGTATCAGAGCCTGTATCACTTCACCATGGGCGGCCCAGTTGAAGACCCGCGGCTGAGGAGCCTGCCTCCCTATTCAACCGCTCCGTAGTGAAACTTAGAAATAATCATACTGCATTAGTTATTGGCAGGAAGAGCAATACATTGAGGCGTGGGTCGCGCTGGTGGCGGAAGCGCTCGGTGACCCGGTGCTCGCCTCACCCCGGGAGGCCCCTCGGACCTACCCGCCAAGAGATTGAGCCCGGAACAGCAAACGTCGCGCATGGAGGTGGCCCTACCGGCATCGCGATCGAAGGCCCAGTCCAGCCGGCGCGTCTGAATGTCTGAATTGCGATGATTTGATCATACAACCGGAGTGAGATAGAATTGCGGCATGCGTGTAATCACTCTCGCTTCGATTCTGTTGATGGCGCCTTCCGTTAATGCCGCGGAGGTTCGCATTCCCAAGACGACTGTGCTCACTATTTCGCTCGACCAGGAACTGGAAGCGAAGAAAGCAAAAAAGGGGAAGGAATTCAAAGCGCATCTATCGGAGCCCGTAACAGGAGATGCCGGACAGGTGATCCTCCCCGCCGGCAGTGAGGTCAAAGGCAAAATCGAGGATGCCGACGAACGACATCTCACATTGAAGTTCATGAAGATCAAAACTCCTTCCGGCAAGAAGTCGATCGACGCCAGGCTCGTGGATGTCGATGCGGAGAACGTCAAGGTCGACGAGAACGAACTCGAATCCCCCGGCAAATCGGGCGCGAAGAAGGTCGCCACTGCCGGGACCACGGTGGCGGGCATGGCGAAGGGCGGCATTGCGGGCGCCGCAGTTAAGGGCATCGGAAGGATTCTCTTCGGCGGCGGTGGCAAAGACCTGAAATTGAAGAAGGGCACGCGGCTGAGGATTGAGCTAAAGAAGGAACTGAAGCTCAAATTGAAAGAGAGCTAGATTTCGTACCGGAGGCGCCTTTATCGACAAGCGATTGCAAGTGCTCAGCGTTTCGTCCAATCGCCCTCACTTTCTTCCCTTTTGCCAATAATGTCTCGGCGATGATTCTACCGGTGTTGCCTGTTGGACCAGTGACCACGTGCATCGGATTTCTCCTTCTCTCTTGCCCCTTTTGCTTCCCAGCCCCAGCAAGGATCGCTGGAGCCTCCCCCCTTAGGATCGAAACTCAGAAGTCAGGTCTTGTTGATCTTTGGGACAAGCAGTTCGGCAAGATCTTCTGTCAAGGACGAATCCTCCAACCCACCACGGCTACGATGGTGAGCATCACAATTGGAGGCGACTGTTTTCGCGAGTATGATTCTCGTTTTCGCACTAGTCTAGTGGTCGGTTAGTCGGCTAACCGGAAACTGAGAATAACTGCCCAAGAACTTCTGATCTCCAAGAAAACCTGTCCATCGCAATCTCGTACGCATGGCGGCTCCTTTGAGCGATAACGTGGGAGGTCTCGCTCAGGATGTCGGGAAGTAAAGAGGCGGCAAATGATTCGTTCAGGGAACGCTGGCTCAGGGGGCGACTATAGATCCTCAAAGGTCGGCTTGTGTTGATTGATTTGGTAAAGTCAAAAAACCCGAACTAACTCAAACACCGTCCCTTGCAAGTTGATTCGGCTGGTCTACGGAGGGTAGTCTTTGCTTTTACCTCAGAGTCAGGACACTCCACATGCAGCGATGGAATTTTCGGTAGGGGCACAGGAGGCCTGCTTGTTCAGACCGGATTGGCCGACCACCTCCCTGACCGACCGGTGGATGAGGGTTCATCCAGGTGATGCCGCTGCTTGCCGCCCGAACGCGGATTAATCGAAAGACAGGCTGCAGGGAAAACATATTCGGCGTTAGGGTAGTTCCTGGCCAGTGTGTCGGGCAGGTAAACCCCGCCCAACCCCTGGCGGAGACCCTGCTGATGGACTCGGTGCTCAGCAAGCAGTTCCTTGGCCACGGACGGCAGCATCGTGACGCGATCCTTCTGTCCTTTGCCGTCGCGCACGGTGACTGGGTTCATGGCGAAGTCGATATCTTTGACGCGCAGTCGCCTGCCTTCTCTCGCCTTATTTCTTGTAAGACCTCTGCGATTACTTGCCTAACCCCTCCGTCAGCTTGCGAAAGTGGTAGCCCAGCGCCGCCAGCCTGACCGCCTCCACAAACCTCTCGCGGTGCTGAGCGTGGGCGCGGCGCAGGTAGCGCCAGAACTCGCCGCGCGCGTGGTCGCGCACGCCGAGCGCCAGCACGATGCGAGCGAGAGTCACCACGTCGCTGGCAAGCCCGCTGCGACGCGCCTCAGGCGCCCCCGCAGGTACGCGCTCCATGCTATTGAGCGCGCGCTGATAGTATTCGCCAGGGCTGTAGATGGAACGCAGAATCGATTTGTAGCCTTCGACCAGACGTGCAGTATCCATCTTGGGGATGAAGTTCAGCGAACCGTCGGTGTTGTTCCCCGTGCTTTCCAGGAGCAGCCGCCCTTCGCGCTCGAGCCGCCGCCAGAGCTGTGTGTCGGGAAGCGCCATCAACAAGCTCACCATGGCGATCGGAATAGCGCTCTCCCGAATAAACTGGATCTGCCGCTCGAAGATGTCCTCAGGATCGTTGTCGAAGCCGACGATAAAGCCGGCCATCACCTGCAGGCCGCAGCTCTGAATCTTCTTCACGGAATCGAGCAGGTTGCCGCGCATGTTCTGCCCCTTCTGGGCCTCCTTGAGACTCGCCTGAACCGGGGTCTCAATCCCGAGAAAGACGTAACGGAAGCGAGCGCGCCGCATCCCCTCAAGCAATTCCTCGTCCTCGGCGAGGTTCACGCTGACTTCTGTAATAAAGGAGAATGGGTGAGAGTGGCGCTCGGACCAGTCGGCCAAGACAGGGAGCAGTCGTTTAACGTGGCGCTTGTTGCCGATGAAGTTATCATCCACGATGAACACTATCCCGCGCCAACCGATCCGCAAGAGCGCATCCAACTCGGCCAGCATCTGCTCATTACTCTTCGTGCGCGGCACGCGTCCATAGATCTCGATGATGTCGCAGAACTCGCACTGGAAGGGACAGCCACGTGAGTACTGGACCGACATCGCGCTATAGCGTCTGTGGTCGGCGAGCTGGAAGTCGGGAATGGGCGTCGCGGAGAGCGCCGGCCGCTCGGCCGCCTGGTAGATGCGCTTTGCCTCACCGCGCTCAAGGTCGCACACGAACTCCGGCAAGGTCGTCTCGGCCTCGCCGAGGAAGATGTGATCGGCCTGGGGTAAGTGCTCCGCCCCGGTCGTCACATACGGCCCGCCGATGACCACTCGCTTCCCGTGCGTTTTGCAGAGCTCGACGACGCGCTGGAGCGAATCCTTCTGCACGAGCATGGCGCTGGCGAAGACCACATCCGCCCATTCGATGTCGGCCACCTTCAGCGGCTGGATGTTCAGATCCACCAGCCGCCGCTCCCACGCCTCGGGCAGCAGGGCAGAGATGGTCAAGAGACCGAGCGGCGGAAAGGCCGAGCGCTTGCCCTCGAACGAGAGGGCATGGCGGAAGCTCCAGTAGGTCTCGGGAAACTCCGGATACA
>JBGPFL010000680.1:0-3766 GCA_041483295.1 Blastocatellia bacterium
CCCACCCAATGTGGGGCATTTAACACCTAGCGGGGGGGGCCCCGGGCCCCCCCCAACAACACACCCCCATGCAGGGGGGGGGGGGGGGCCCGGCGCCCCGCCCGTACAGTAAGGGGATTCAAGATGCGCATCATCGCGGCTGCCCTGCTCCTGACGTTCCCTTTCTTTCAGTCGCCATCCCCCGGCGAAGCACAGTCGGCATCCGTCAACGGAAAAACTGATCGTGACTACGACCGCCTCCTTGGACCAGTGCGCCTGGTGCGCACCGAGCGCCAATCGATGTCGGGTGCCAGGAAGGGACAACCGGCTCGCGAGTTGGATGAGATAGTTATCTACGACGAGAGTGGACGGCTGATGCAGACCTTTACCTTCGGCGTGGCTAACTGCGCGATGTCCCGTCGAAACGTGAAATACGACAATGCCGAGAGTAGAACGGAGAGCATCTTTTGGGGCGAGAGTATTGTTGAAGGGCAGGGCGCCGCATCGACTCAAGGGCAAGTAACTTCGGTTGCGTTCAAGCAGACCTTCAAGTTTACCCTCTAGCGAGCAACGAGAACCGTGTCGACATGGTTACAGTGAATTCAGAAACGACCGGCACGCGATTCCTCTCGCCCGAAGTACTGGCGCGAATAGGCTCGCTGGAGCTCATCGCGCGCTCGGTCGTCGAGGGCTTCATCGCAGGGCTGCATCGCTCGCCCCACCTCGGCTTCTCGACCGACTTCGCCGAGCACCGCCAATACATGCCGGGTGACGACCTGCGCCACCTCGACTGGAAGCTGCTCGCGCGCACCGACCGCATGTACATCAAGAAGTACGAGGGCGACACGAACACGCAGATGCACATCCTGCTCGATGCAAGCGCCTCGATGGGATACGGCAGCGGCGCTGTCACCAAGCTGCAGTTCGCTCAATACCTGGCCTCGTCGCTCGCGTTTCTGGGGGTGCGACAGCACGACTCGGTGGGACTTGTAGCGTTCGATGAAGGAGTCATCGAGCACGTTCCGCCGCGTTCGCGAGCCGGCCATATGCGCACGGTGCTCGGCTGCATCGAGCGGCTCGTACCCGGGCGCGGCACCGCGCTGGTCGAACAGCTTCATCGCACGGCAGATCTGTTGACCAGGCGCGGCCTGATCGTGTTGATATCGGACCTGTACGAAGATCCCGATAGCGTGATGAAGGGGCTCGAGCACCTGCGGTTTCAAGGCAACGACGTGATCGTGTTTCAAGTGCTGGATCGGCAGGAGCTCGAATTCGATTTCCCGGAGCCGGTCGTCCTCGAAGACAGTGAGACTGAAGAGCAGTTGCACGTGATGCCCGACGTCCTGCGCGACGAGTACCTTCGCCAGATTCGCGCTCACGTTGATGCGCTCAAACAGGGCGCGGCGCGGAATCGGATAGATTATGAATTGCTGAAGACCTCTGAGCCGTTGGACGCGGCGTTGTTTTCGTACCTGGCTCGAAGATCTCAGTTGGGATGAATTGGCACTCCGGTGTCCGTGGCGAAACCAGGAAGGGAGGTTGGACAATGCGGCCACACGAAGGTCTGCTGAGTGACACCGATCCTGAAGCCGAGCGTATTCTGATTGAGTTGGCACGTGTCACTCCGGTGTGGGAGAAGTGTGAGCAGATTGTCGCCGCAATCAGAACAGACCGCGAGCTTGCGATGGCTGGTTTGAGAGGACGATACCCGGAAGCCGGCGAGGACGAATTGCGTCAGCGACTTGCGGCGCTCGTACTCGGTCGCGACATAGTGATGCGCGTGTATGGCTGGGATCCTGAAGTTGAGGGCTATTGATGACCACCGATCCGATGGAGGTACTCGTGATGGTCGTTGCGGTGCTCGATTCGCTGCAGATCCCATACCTGGTGGGAGGATCATTCGCTAGTTCGATACACGGAGCCACGCGGTCGACGTTGGACGCTGATATTGTTGCTCTAATAACAATGGAACAGGGCCAACGGTTCGCCAGTGAACTGGGGGAAGAGTTTTATGCCGACGGAGAAGCCATACAAAGGGCCATTGCTGCAAAGCGCTCGTTCAATGTGATTCACCCAAACGCGGCATTCAAGGTCGATATCTTTGTGGCGACGCCGAATGAATTCGAGTCGAGCGAGTTCAAGCGTCGACAAGTGGTGGCTTTGAGGCCGGGGTTGCCACCAGTCTACGTTGCCACTGCAGAAGATACGATTCTCGCGAAGCTCCGCTGGTATCGACTCGGCAATGAGGTTTCGGACCAGCAATGGCGTGACCTTCTCACTGTTACAAAGGTGCAGCGAGCGCGCCTCGATCTCTACTACCTAAGGCACTGGGCCGTGGAACTTGGCGTTGCTGATCTCCTCGCTCGAGCTCTGGAGGCGGCGGGTATCAGTGAGTAACCAAGAAGGTGTCGATGAATCTCGGGGAATGTGAGGTGTCGTGGCGTTCTTAACTCCGATATTCCTGCTTGGTGCGCTAGCGGCGGCGGTGCCGTGCTCGTTCACCTCGTGCGCCGCACCCGAGCGCGCAAGGAACCCTTCCCCTCGCTCATGTTCCTGCGCCGCATCGAGCAGAAGACGATACGCAAGCGCACCCTGCGGAACCTGCTGCTGATGGCGCTCCGCTGTTTGGCTCTCCTGCTGCTCGCCTTTGCCTTCGCTCGTCCTTACTTCCCATCGAGCAATCCGCTCGCGTCGGGCGCCAACATCCCCAGCAGCGTCATACTTGTTGACGAGTCTTTCAGCATGGCATACGGCGGCGTCTTCGAGCACGCGCGCCAGGCCGCTCGTAACATCATTGGTGAAGCGGCGGCGAACGAACAGATCGCGCTTGTAACGTTCTCCGATGCCTATAAGATTGTCGCGCCTCTCAAGGTCAACAACGCCGAAGCGAAGACACTCCTGGGCGATATGAAGCCCGGCCTCGGCTCAACCGACTACCTTCAGGCGCTCCAATCCGCGGATGCGATGCTGAAGGATCTGACTGGTGGCCGGCGAAGAATCTATCTCATCTCCGATTTTCAGGACCAGGGATGGAATCGAGCGGCTCCGCCGTTCAAGCTGTCGGCCGGCGTCGAACTCGTTCCGGTTGACGTGTCCGAACCGAAACCCGCCAACCTTGCCGTGTCCGAGATCAAAGCCGAGCCGGTTGTTTACGCTCAGAAGTACGCGGGAAAAGTCACCGCGCGCGTTAACAACTTCGGTGACGAAGCCCGGCCCGATGTACCGGTCGAGTTCAAGCTGAATGACCTCACAGTGGAGCGCCGGCAGGTAAAGCTGGACGCCGGTCAGTCCCAGGTGATCGAGTTCTCCGGCTTCAACGTTCCTGAGGGATCCAATCGGGCAACCGTCGAGATCGCGGGCGATGGCTTTGCCCTGGACAACAAGGCTTTCTTCACCATCAGGCGCGACAATCAGACCCGCGTCCTCGCAATCGACACCGCGGTTCGGGGCCGCAGTGAGAGCTTCTTTCTTCAGCAGGCGCTGCTGGCGGGCGAGAACAACGAGCATGCCCTGGCTGTTAAGACGGCGGGGACCGCGAATCCCGCGGAGCTCGCCTCCTATCGAGTGGTGATTCTCAACGACCCGTCGGGAGTCAGTGAGCCGCTTGCCTCAGCGATCAAAGAGTTTGTGCTCCGTGGCGGCGGGCTGGTCATCGCGGCAGGCAAGCACACCGATCCTGCTTCGTTCAATCGCTTGTTTAGCGGCGTCTCTCCGGCAGAACTGGGAGAGACAGTACAGACTCGAGGCGGATACTCGCTCATGAGCCAGGTGAAGACCGATCACCCGG
>JBGPFL010000681.1:0-3765 GCA_041483295.1 Blastocatellia bacterium
GTGAGGGACACGAAGACGCGTTCAAGCGGATTGAAACCCCATCCAAACCCTGCCGTCCGGCCGGCCGGGCGGCCGTCGGATGCGGTGTTTCAATGCCGAAGCTGATGTCGGCCTTGAGTGAGGCAAACTGCCGGTGCTTGCTCCAAACGTACCCTCTGTAGCCTCCAGCCCGAAGATCGCCGTGTGCCTTCCCGTCGCGATCGCTCATCGTCCCCACGCGCGTGGGCGTGAAGCGACGAACTCTACCGGAATCGCCAGCGCGCCAGATCATCGTCCCCACGTGCGTGGGGGTGAACCGGCGCGCCTGGTCTGTCTCCGACTCCCCGCTTATCAGCTTCGGCGGGTTGATCCAGATAGCTCCAGGTAATACAGGAGGCTCGGGCAGCTTCCTCACGAACCGCTCAGGATGTTTAGGGTTCAGAGTTCATCCGTTGCTTCAGGTCTCAGCTTCTCAGGCACACCTCGCTTCATGACATCAACAGATGAATGGTATTATCGACGTTCCTGGACTGTGACTATCTATAAGGAGAGATAAAGGAGAGATGATTTATGAGCAAGACCTTAGAACAGGTGCTGGGCGCCAACGCTAAATATGCCGAAAGCTTCGGCGACAAATCCAACCTTGCTATGCCTCCGGGGCGGCATTTTGCCATCCTCACTTGTATGGATGCCCGTTTGGATCCTGCAAAGTTCGCGGGGCTCTCTGAAGGTGATGCACATGTGATCCGAAATGCGGGTGGGCGCGCCAGTGATGATGCTATCCGCTCTCTCGTGATTTCCTATAAGCTTCTGGGCACGCGTGAGTGGTTTGTTATTCACCACACTAACTGCGGCATGGAAACGTTCAACGATGAGACAATGCGTGGATTGCTCGCGAGCAGCCTCAGAACCGCCAGCATTGATGAGGCTGGGTGGCATGACAGCGGGGAAGGACCAGGTTCAACCGATGGCGATTATATCGACTGGCTGACGATCAGAGATCAAACGGACAGCGTGATGGCCGATGTTCGACGCATCCGGACGCACCCGTTAGTTCCTCGTGAGATTCCGATTTACGGATACGTTTATGACGTCAGGACAGGCCGCCTGATTGAGGTGTCTGAAGCTGCGGAAACGTGAAATCTGTTGTGACTCACGGCGCGAAACCACAACCTGAATCAGTTCGTTGTGCGACGGAAACCCTAACGAATAAACCAACCGAAGTAACCAGCAGGGGAATCTGTAGACGCAGTTCGGGCTAAGGGTTGGCATAACTACAAACGGTCAACCACTCAGCCACGTGGCCCTGCGGCAACAGGTTGTCGATATCTTTGATGAGATCACAATCTCCATAATCAGTTAGTAATCCGCCGCGTACATTGGAAGATCGGGACAACCGGGAATGACTTCTCCCTAGATTCGCCGCCCAGCATCTCGAAACTCCCGGAATCCGTCATTGACGACAGAGGCCTGGTTCGACGCTGACTCGAAAGATCCCCATCTCTGGCGAAGCTTGAATCATCTTGGTTGGCCTCATGCGCCCTTTTGTTTATACTTATGCAGCGCAAATGTACGCCGATCGTCAATTTCCAGGGAAGCTCTTCATCGTCGAGGGCATCGACGGGTCGGGCAAGTCTACCCAACTCAGCCTGCTCCAGCAGTGGCTCAGACGCGAAGGTTACATGGTCTTCTTCAGCGAGTGGAACTCCTCGCCGCTGGTCAAGGAAACAACCCGGACCGGTAAGAAGAAGCAGATGCTCACGCCAACAACCTTCTCCCTCATTCACGCAACCGACCTTGCCGATCGAATCGAGCGTCACATCATCCCGCCGCTCAAGGCCGGCGCAATTGTGCTGGCGGATCGTTACGTCTATACCGCGTTTGCCCGCGATTGCGCGCGCGGGGTGAGCCCGAACTGGGTGCGCGACCTGTACCACTTCACAGTGAAGCCGACCGTAGCCTTCTACTTTCGCGTTCCTCTCGAAGTATCACTGAAGCGGATCCTTGGCGCCCGGGCCGGGCTCAAGTACTACGAGGCGGGGCTCGACCTGGGCTTATCGAATGACATAGAAGAGAGCTTCAAGATTTTTCAAGGCATTATCCGGGACCGTTACGAAGAGATGGTCAGCGAGTTCGGACTGACGGTCATTGACGCGACTCGATCTATCGAAGAGCAACAGAATGAAGTGCGAACCATCGTAGAACGTGAGCTGCGGGATTTGCCTCGCAATCCCGCGCCGCGTCCCGAATGGAACGAGGATTGAACTCGAATTGGAAAAGCGATCGGACCAACACAGGTTTGAGTTTTACGGTGAGGGCTTGCCGGGCGTAGACCCTGAGGAGTTGTACGGCAGGCTCATTGTCGTCGAAGGAGCCGACAGTGTCGGCCGCTCAACTCAAGTGTCGATGCTTAAACCCTGGCTGGAATCGAATGGCCATGCGGTGCTCGACACGGGGATGACCCGCTCGGCGCTCGCAGGGAAGGGCATCAAACAGGCCAAGGAAGGACTCACACTGGGGCCGATTTCACTCGCGCTCTTCTATGCGACCGACTTCGCCGACAGGCTCGAAAATGAGATGATTCCCGCGCTGCGCGCCGGCTTCATCGTGCTGACCGACCGTTATATTTACTCGCTCATTGCTCGAGCCATCGTTCGGGGGCTGGATGCGCAGTGGATCAAATCGGTCTACGGACTGGCGCTCAAGCCCGATGCGATCTTCTATCTTCGCGCGACCGTGCCGGAGCTGGTCCCGCGCGTGCTTGGGCGGCGAAGCGGATTTGACTACTGGGAGTCGGGGATGGATATGCACCTCGGCGCCGATCTGTTCGATAGCTTCGTCGAGTATCAAACCAGGATGCTTGGCGTCTTCGATTCGATGAGCGACGAATACGGATTCGAGATCATTGATGCCACGCAGCCGATAGAGATGATCTATCGCAGCCTGCAGCGTCGAATCGGAAGACTGCTGAGAGAGGGTTTGTTGGCCTGAGAGGATGCCAGGTCTCCAGCCTCGAGCGTACAGTCCTGAAGGAGGGCCAAACTTTCATGTCTGCTGCGACCACTGATTATCTTGCGACGATCGAGCATATGCCTGCCGGAGCCGTGCTGAGGGTGGATGATGTGCCCTGGGAAGAGTATGAGCAACTACTGGCAGACCTTGGCGACGGTCATGCGGTGCGAATCTTCTATGATAGGGGGAGGATGGAGATCATGGCTCCGGCATCGACTCATGAGAAGCCTAAGAGCGTCGTGCATACCTTGATAACAGCGCTCAGGGATGAACTGGATATTGATATTGAGTCCCTCGGATCAACAACACTTAGGGCAGAGATGAAGGCCAAAGGAGCGGAGCCTGACGACTGCTTCTATATTCAGAATGCTGCTCTGGTCATCGGCAAAACCGACTTGGACGTCGAGCACGATCCCCCGCCGGATCTCGTGATAGAGATTGATCGGACGAGCGCGTCGCTGAACAAGTTCCCGATTTATGCTGGCTTGGCCGTCCCGGAAATCTGGCGGGTTGCCAAAGGACAGATACGAATCTTCCTGCTGACCGGCGAGAGCTACGAAGAGCGCTCCACCAGCGGCGCGTTCACCTTTCTGTCGGCGCAAGTGGCCTCTGGATTTCTGGCCCGAGGGATCGCGGAGGGAGAGAGGAAAGTGGCGATCGCATTCCGCGCCTGGGTGCGGGAACACAAGTCCGAAGGCTGATGCTTTACTCCTCGGCGAGTATCGCGCTCAACTCGTCGCTGCTGATCCGATACGCCTCGTTGCAGAAGTGGCA
>JBGPFL010000682.1:0-3764 GCA_041483295.1 Blastocatellia bacterium
GGCGAAGCCACCGTTGCCGATCCCCTGGAACTTTCCATTCCAGCCTGTGCTCGGCATCCACACTTCAAACTTGATATCCGAGTCGGTAGTCGGCTTGATCGCGCCGGTAACTCGACAGAAGGCGGGCAACTCTTTGAAGGGAGCAGCCGAGCCCGTTAGCGGGGTAAACGCTCCAGGCGCCACGGACTGCGCCGCCGTGATGGTCGTGTTTGCGAGCTTTAGTTCGGCGAGCTTCTCGCAGGTTTGCGCTGCGGCGCGCCTCGAATTGAAGGCAAGCGCGGCGAGCAGTAGAACAGAAAACACTAGAGAGAGAAGTTTCCGTGGTGATGTTTCGTGGGTACTCATATTCGTCCTCCAGGAATCATTTGAGGTCGCATTCGGTGCGAAGCGCGAGAGTATCAGAGCGATCTGGTAAGAACAAGAATCTGGTTCATGAGATAGCTGAGTTACGGGCGAAGTCGGTTCAATTCCTGTCGCCAGTGCCATGAACCGATCTCCCCGGGGAACTACTTCATCTTCTTTGAGGCTCCGAGATTTTCATACCACTTCAAGTTCGCCGTCGCCGCTCCGATACAAGCCACATCGGGTCTTCCGTCTCCATTCAAGTCCGCTACAGCGCACCCCGCCGCAGCGATGCCGCCCTCATCGAGAATCTGTCGCGTCCAGCGACTCCCCTTCAAATCTTCCGCTGAGTAGATGTAGACGCTTCTCCCCTGCCCGCGATGCCCTGCTATGATCTCATCTCTTCCATCCAGATTCAGGTCCGCAGTCAGCAGCACGTGGCCGTCGCTCAGGGTGGTGTCAATCACCCGCCGCCGCCATCTCTGTTTGCGCTGACGGTAGATGACGACCTGGTTGCCGTGCCACGGTTCGATCGTACAAAGGAATCGATCGCTCCTCAGCGTCCCCAAGGCAATCTCGCTTGAGCCACTGCGAGGCCAGGGATCGGGATTTCCATTTGCGATCTTTGTCCGACGCCACTGCCTGTTCGTTCCGAAGGTGAATAGATCTATTCCCAGGAAACTCGCCGTGAGAATATCTTCTCGACCATCTTTGTCCCAATCGGTGATGAAGATTCCATGCAACACACCTTGCAGCTCTTCCGAGACGGTCTCGCGTTTCCAGGATGCCGGGCGATAAAGGACAAGCGGAACCGCGCCTCGGTAATCAGGCGGTTTCACGAGCCCGCCGGCAAGCGGAGCGTTCACCAGAACCTTGTTTCCATTCCCCTCAATATCGAGCCAACGCAGCCGATGCGAAGTGGAGAGCCGATCAATCTCGGTCATCTCCCACGGCTGCGAAGGGTCGCCCTTGTGTTTGAGCAGTGAGAGGATACCTACGCTTTTAGCCGGATCATTGGCGAACTCATGAGCCAGTGCGATCTCCGGAATTCCATCTCCATCAGTGTCCCAGGCGGCGCAGTTGATCGGGCGGGATATATTGCCGACCAGCACGTGCCGCTGCCATCCGGGGTTTTCAAACCAGACCAGTTCCTTCATTCCGCTGGCGAGCGCGATCAAATCCGGCTTACCATCGCGATTGATGTCCGAGACGACTACCTGATAGCCGCCAACCAGGTCAGTGGCGATTGTATGCTCCATAAACCCGGCGGGCGGAGCGCTGCGGTCGACGGGTTGATACGCGAAGAGGTTGAGCGAAATCAGGCAAGTGGCAATTCCGGTCCTCAGCATGCGACTCCTCTGGGTACGCACGCTTCCAGCGTGCGAGACTCGGCAAGGGACCCTTTGGAACAGCAGTTTGGCCCTTCAGGGAGGGCGCGCACGCTGGAAGCGTGCGTACCCAGGCTACCGCCGCCTGGCGCTGCTCCAGAGCCAATCTTCAGCCGTTTTGCACAAGCCCGCCTTGACCGGATTGTCTTCAATGTAAACAAGAGCATTTTGATAGTGGCGCTCATTGCGAATGTACCGGTCAAAGGGTTCCTTCTGCCAGAAACTCCCCTCGCGTCCGAGCAGCCTATTGCATTGGTTCGCCGTGAAGCTCTTCCATGAATGAGCAATGCCGCTCATCTTGAATCCCATTTCCGGCGTGAACAGCACGTGGACGTGATTGGGCATCACGCACCAGCCGTGCAAGGCATAACGTTCCCCGTCGAAATGCAAGAGCGCATTCTGCACAATCTCCGCCAGCCGGTCGTCACGCAAAAGGCAACTGCGATATCCGCTATCGAGAAAATCCTGGATCCATCTCCGCCATTCTACCTGGCCCTCCTTTTCGGGCACGTGTTTCAACTCTTCGCGCCAGAGGAGCAACACGTGCTGTGGGAGCGCGTCGAAAAGGCCAAGACAGACATGCTGCGTGACGCCTTCGCCGTCGAAATGCGGGAAGTACCCGCGCGAGTACCAAGCATCCCGCGCTTCCCTCTTGGCCACCACCAATCGGTCTTTGAACAACTTCACCATTATGTTCCTCATCAATGGGTAAAGTTGGGTACGCATCGCTTCCAGCGTGCCCATCCGCAAGCCCGCACGCTGGAAGCGATGCGTACCAGGCTCGCCTGTCATGCGACTCTGGGTTATATCACGCTTCTTCGACGGATCGTAGTCTACCGGCGACGAAGCGCACAGGCGCGGGGCAGTTCGATGTGAGAGTAGTGCAGTCGCCACTCGCCCTCCGTTGGAGCTTTGTCCTGCCCTGGATTCGGATTATACTTTCGCCCGTCCTGGGTACGCAGGCATCTTGCCTACGTTACTCTGCTAAGGACACAATTCGCGAGCAAGCAGGCTTGAAGCCCGGGCTACTCCACCAAGGACACACTTCGCAGGCAAGCAGGCTGGAAGCCTGCGTACCCAGGCGCCCAGGCAGAGGAGTTTATTCATGGCAACACCAAAAAGAACGATCCCAAACGCGAGAACGGCCGAAGGCGATTGGAAGCACCTCTTCTCTTATCACGCGTTCGCGCCGGCGCTCGAGCGCGCCGAAGGCATCTACCTCTACGACACCGACGGCAATCGCTACATCGACGCGTCAGGCGGTCCCATCGCCATGAACATCGCGCACGGCGACCGCCGCGTCATCGAAGCCATCACTCGACAAGCCGAGAAATACGCTTACTGCCATCCGGCGCTTTCCAATCAACCGCGCGCCGAGGTCTGCGCCCGAATCGCCCGCCTGGCTCCGGGCAATCTCAACACAACATATCTGTGCTCTGGCGGGTCGGAAGCGGTCGAGACTGCGATCAAGATCGCGCGTCAGTATCACGTCGCGCGCGGCCACGAGCAGAAGCACGTCGTGATCGGGACCTGGGACAGTTATCACGGGATGTCGCTGGGGGCGCTCTCAGTCGCGGGCGGGCCTGGCTTTCGCAAGCCGTTTCTTCCGATGCTGGCGAACTGGCCTCACGTTCGTCATTACCGCGACCCGAAAGAACGGCCAGCGGGAATGAGCGAAGTAGACTGGGCGCTTCAGTGCGCCAGGGAGCTCGAAGAGACGATCTACTTCGTCGGGCCCGAGCAGGTATCGGCTTTCATCGCGACTCCGGTCGGCGCGGGGAAAGACTACGGCCTGATGCCGCCCGCGGAGTACTGGCAAGCGGTCCGCGAGATCTGTGATCGCTACGACGTGCTGCTGATCGCGGACGAAGTAGTGACCGGCTTTGGCCGCACCGGCCGCTGGTTCGCGATGGAACATTTCGGCGTTCAAGCGGACATAATGACGACTGCCAAGGGTATCTCCGGTCTTTATGTGCCGATGGGCGCGGTGACGGTGAGCGATGAAGTCAACGAATCGTTCGCTGCGGGCGAGAC
>JBGPFL010000683.1:0-3758 GCA_041483295.1 Blastocatellia bacterium
CTCCCGAATGCCCGCCGCTCGCGCCCGTAGGCGACAGCGTACTCGATCGCGCGCTCCATCATCGCAACACTGGAGATGGCCGCCGCCAATCGCTCGCCCTGAAAATTGTGCATCGTGTAGTAGAAGCCCTTGCCCAACTCGCCCAATACATATCGCACAGGGATGCGGCAGTTGTCGAAGAACAACTCGGCGGTGTCCGACGAAAGATTGCCGACCTTCTTCAGCTTCTTGCCGACCGAGAATCCCTTCACGTCGGTCGGGAAGAGGACCATCGAGATGCCCCGATGCCCTTCGCCTCCGGTGCGAACGGCCATGACCATGAAATCGGCCCGTGTTCCGTTGGTAATCCAGAGCTTCTGGCCGGTGATGACCAGCTCGTCGCCTTCGATTCGGGCGCGGGTCTTGAGCGACGCCACATCGGAGCCGCCGCCGGGCTCGCTGATAGCGAGCGCGGCGATGCGGTCGCCTGCCACAGCGGGCTTGAGGAACTCTTCGCGCTGTTCATCATTGCCGAGTTCCTCGAGCACGGGGAGCGTGATCTCCGACTGCACGAAGATCGCCATCCCGACACCGCCGCTGTTGCAGTAAGAGAAGCCTTCGAGATAAGCGGCAGTGGCCCACCAATCGAGGCCGCTTCCACCCCACTTCGGGTCGACGCGGATGCCGAACAGCCCGAGATCGGCGGCTTGCTTGAATAGCTCTTTTGGAAAGATGCCGGCTTCGTCCCACTCTTCCGCGTGGGGAGCGATCTCGGCCTGGACAAACTTCTTTACCGTGTCGCGGAGCATGGAGTGCTCTTCGGTAAAATATGGGAAGTTGAGTTGAGCAGGTTCGGACATAAGGTCTACTTTCTTCACCGCTGTTGCGGAGGTTGAAAAACGAAGCCGGAGTTGCGGCCTCCAATATCCTAACAGAGCCTGCCGCCGATCCAACCTTCAAACTGGTTCCCTGGTTGCCTTAGGAACTACCCCTTTGAACGCGAATGATGCTGAGAGTTGTCTGATGGCACCATACGCCGCGGCAAACCACAACGAACACACGACCAGACCGATCGCAATGGTTTGCAGCATCTTATCGAGCAGTCTCTGGAGGCTTTCGGTCGCATCTACAGATCCGATATGAACTCCGGGTGGAAGCCGTATCCATAACACGAAAATCACAATTGTTGCGATCAGGGTAGCATACTTCAACCTGACAACAGCCGTTCTCAGGGGATCTCTCTGTTTGCCGCCGAATCTCTTATCCAGCCAGGCAATCAGAATCGCAACAAGGATCAGTGCTAGCACGACAGCACCATAGAGCAGAAAAGAGAAGGTTTCCCAGTTTTGAGTCATGCGAACCTCCTTTCAAGGGCCATACTATCAAGTTTGTCTCACGAGGTGCCGGCCTGGCGTTCTTCGTTACTTTTGGTGAGCGGCTATTTCTACAAGGACATCTCCAGGCGAAACAACCTCTCCCATCTTCACAAGCACCGCTTCCACAGTACCTGCCATTGCCGCGCGGATAGTCTGTTCCATCTTCATCGCTTCAAGAATGATCAGCGCGTCTCCTATCGAAACCTCGTCGCCGACGCTCACGAGAATCTTGAGCACCTGCCCCGGCATCGAAGCATTAGCAGTCTCGTGGTCCGACGCAGCGTTCTGCTGAGGATACCTCGGCAATCGCTTAACCGTTCGAGAGCCGGCCGACGAATGGAGAAACATTGTCTCACCAGCCTCGGTCACTCGAAACAATCGCTGAACGCCGCCAATCGATAAGCGAAGGCCACCAGGTTCCCAGGAGACCACCTGCACCTGAATCCGCTCGCCTCCGCACGACACAGCGTAGGTGTCATCTCCCGTTCCACTATACGAAACATCAAATGTATTTGCGCCGATCTGCAGCTTCACCAATGGCTCGCGATAAGGGTTGTTACGATAGCCGGCAGGTATGTGCGGAAGAATCTCTGCTCGAGCCCGGCGCGCCTCTTGCAGGTACAGAGCGGCGGCGGCGGCACAAGCGAGGTCGAGCGCCGCGTCTTTCTGAGCAATCAGTTCATCCAGATGCCCGGTGATGAAGCCTGTGTCGTATCGCCCTTCGCGAAACTCGGTATGCTCGAGCAGCCGAATCAGAAAGTCGCGGTTGGTTTGAATGCCCTGAATCGACAAGCTCTTCATACCATAAGTGAGCTTGCGCAATGCGGTCTCTCGATCGGCGCCGAGCGCAATAACCTTGGCCAGCAGCGGATCGTAGTGAATCCCGATCTCCGTCTTCGCTTCGACTCCGGCATCAATCCGAAGGCCTGGAATGGCGGCCGGGGGCATCCAATCATGAATAATGCCCGTCGAAGGCAGGAAGTCGTTATCCGGGTCTTCAGCATAGAGCCGGACTTCGATCGCGTGACCTCTGGATTTCACATCTTCCTGTGCCAGGGGAAGCGGCCTTCCCGCGGCGATCTCGATCTGAAGCTTCACAAGATCGAGGCCTGTAATCATCTCTGTAACCGGATGTTCGACTTGAAGGCGGGTGTTGACCTCGATGAAATAGAACTCGCCGGATGGCGCAAGGATGAATTCAACGGTGCCTGCGTTGGTGTAACCAATCGCGCGCCCGACTGCCACAGCCGCTTCACCCATGCGGCTGCGCAATTCGGGAGTCAATGCGGGCGAGGGGCTCTCTTCGACGATCTTCTGATGGCGGCGCTGAATCGAGCACTCGCGTTCGAATAGATGGATCAGATTGCCATGATGGTCGCCCAGGATCTGAAACTCGACGTGGCGGGCGTCTTCAATGTACTTCTCGATCAGCAACGACCCATCGCCGAATGCGTGATCAGCCTCTCGCCTCGCGCTTTCAAGGGACTCTGTCAGAGCGGACCCTTCTCTGACGATCCGCATTCCCTTGCCGCCGCCGCCGGCTGACGCCTTAATGAGAAGAGGCAGTCCGATGCCCGGCGCCTGAGTGCGCAGCGACTCGAAGCTCTGATCGTCTCCGTTGTAACCAGGCACGATGGGGACGCCGGCGCCGGCTACTATTCTCCGAGCGACGCTCTTCGATCCCATCTCTCGAATAGAGTCGGCAGAGGGACCGATGAAGGCGATTCCAGCCGCTTCACA
The DNA here is from genome assembly GCA_041483295.1 of Blastocatellia bacterium. Taxonomy (GTDB): domain Bacteria; phylum Acidobacteriota; class Blastocatellia; order UBA7656; family UBA7656; genus DASYSA01. Next base: position 3,096 of record JBGPFL010000683.1, read on the forward strand.
GGCCGAGGCAAAGGCGGCGTTCTCAGAAAGGAACCCGTAGCCCGGATGAATCGCCTGGGCGCCGGTTCGACGGGCGGCATCGACGATCTTCTCGATTTGGAGGTAGGACTCTTTGCTGGGCGAAGGACCTATGTGTACCGCTTCATCGGCGAATCGCGTGTGAGGCGAGCGCGAGTCGGCGTCCGAGTAGACGGCGACTGTTGAGATCCCCATCTCACGGCAAGTACGCATGACGCGCAGGGCGATCTCACCACGATTAGCGACCAGTACTTTGCTAAATGACCTCATCTTGTGGAGCCATTAACGCGCGCATCATGCGTTCACTCAATGCCTGAACACTCCCCACTCCATCGTTCCTTCCACGGGCCGGTTGTAAGCCGCCGAAAGTGAAATGGCCAGCACCGTACGCGTATCGCGCGGGTCGATGATCCCATCGTCCCACAGCCTCGCGGTCGCGAAGTAAACGTCCGACTCCTGTTCGATCTGATACTCGAGAGCCTTCCTCGCTATCCCGAGCTTCTCTTCGTCCACGGGCTGGCCCTGCTTTGCCGCAGCATCTCTCTTGATTATGTCCATCACGCCTGAAAGCTGCTGCGGCCCCATTACCGCTATCCGATGATTGGGCCACGTGAACAGGAACCTCGGCTCGTAAGCCCGTCCGCA
>JBGPFL010000684.1:0-3755 GCA_041483295.1 Blastocatellia bacterium
AGTGATGCTCCCGGCAGAGCGGCCCTGGATCTCACGCAAGCTTGTAGACCACGATGAAGAGCAGGTGCGGCGCTCCATCGTGAAAGTCCATCAACTCATGGTGAGGCGCCCGGATCTCGTCATAGTTCCCGCGCACGACCGCCGCATCCACGATCAGATTGCCAACTTTCCCGAGGTCGAGCACTGAGAATAAGGGCTCGCACGACTGACCTGGCGGCGACTCGCGATTTGGGGAACCGTGCCGCCGGTCAGATTACATTTGAGCCTTCGTCTGAACCCGCTTCTGGAGATTGAATGGCTGACTCGGTCATACCCCAGCGAAAGCGTCCCAGCGACCTCGCGCGTTGGCTGCTACGAGGTCACTCCAGAAAGGCCGGAGGTTCTCGCAAACGACAGCACCATCATTCTCATCCCTGGTACGAAGTGATGTGCCTGACCGGGGTCGATTATTTCTCGACGCTCGGATATCAACCCGGCATCGCTTTTCTCGCCGCGGGAGCGCTTTCACCAATCGCTACCCTGATCCTGGTGTTGCTGACGCTGTTCGGAGCTCTGCCCATCTACCGCCGCGTTGCAGCCGCCAGCCCGCACGGAGAGGGATCGATCGCCATGCTCGAGGACCTCCTCTCGAGATGGAAAGGCAAGCTGTTCGTTCTCTGCCTTCTCGGGTTCGTCGCAACGGATTTCATCATCACGATCACACTGTCGGCAGCAGATGCCACGGCTCACGTCGTCGAGAACCCGTTCACACCACTTTTCTTCCACCATCGAGTCGCCGTGACGCTGGTGTTGATCGGAATGCTCGGCGCGATCTTCCTGAAGGGTTTCAAGGAAGCCATCGGGATCGCGGTCCTTCTCGTTGGGGTCTACCTGTTGCTGAACCTGGTAGTAGTCGTCCGGGGCGTTTACGAGTTGGCGACGCATCCCGCGTACATTTCCAACTGGAAAACCGCTCTCTTGACGAGCCATGGAAGTCCTTTGATGATGGTCGGCGTGGCACTGCTCGTGTTCCCGAAGCTGGCGCTCGGGTTGTCAGGCTTCGAAACTGGCGTCGCCGTAATGCCCCTGGTTCAAGGCGACGAGTCCGATTCGGAAGATAAGCCGCTGGGACGCATTCGCAACACTCGCAAACTGCTGATGACTGCCGCTTTGATCATGACCGTCTTTCTTATCTCGACCAGCTTCATCACCACGGCGCTCATTCCAGCGGAGCAGTTCCGCCCTGCAACCGCATTGGAGGGGGCCGGAGAAGCCAATGGCCGCGCGTTGGCCTACCTCGCTCATCATTATCTTGGTGAGGGCTTCGGCACGGCATACGACCTGAGTACGATCTTGATTCTGTGGTTTGCGGGCGCGTCGGCGATGGCGGGCTTATTGAATATAGTGCCGCGTTACCTGCCGCGTTATGGAATGGCCCCGAGTTGGGCGAAAGCGACGAGGCCACTGGTGTTGGTCTTCACCGGCATCGCCTTCGCTGTCACGATCGTCTTCAAGGCCGACGTAGACGCGCAGGGCGGGGCTTATGCGACGGGCGTGCTCGTGTTGATGAGCTCGGCAGCCGTCGCTGTTACGATGTCGGTTTGGCGGAGCGGTCCGAGGAAATGGGCTTTCGCCTTGATCGCGCTGGTCTTCGGGTACACGACCGTGGTCAACGTGATCGAACGGCCCGAGGGCATAAAGATCGCATCACTCTTCATCGCGACGATTATCATCACTTCGTTTGTCTCGCGAGTGATGCGCACGACCGAGCTGCGGGTCGATAAGGTTGAACTCGATCGAACCGCTCTCGGTTTCGTCAGGGAAGCCGGCAAAGGCGAGATTCGGATAGTCGCAAATCGCCGCGACCGGGGCGACGCTCGCGAGTATGAGTTCAAAGAGAAGGAGAAGCGGGAGGACAATCATATCCCGGCCGAAGACCCGATAATATTCTTCGAGATCACGCCCGGTGATGCTTCCGAGTTCTCGGGCGAGTTGAAGGTGAAGGGCCACGACGTGGGCGGCTATCGCGTTCTTCGAACTACGAGTCCGGCTGTGCCCAACGCCATCGCGGCATTCTTGCTGCACCTGCGGGATACTACGGGAAGGATGCCGCATGTCTACTTCGGGTGGTCCGAAGGAAACCCGCTTACTTTCCTACTCAGATACATCGCCTTCGGCGAAGGGGACACGGCTCCGGTTACTCACGAAGTGCTGCGTCAGGCCGAAGACGACCCGGAGCGCCGCCCTGCGGTCCACGTGGGAGGGTAGCGAAATCGGCTGAAAGGACTTTGAAGCGATTCAACGTTATTGCAAACTTCACATTGCATCCGGAGCAGAGTTCTTTGGCGAATAGATGAGGAGCACGGTTAGTTTGCGGGTCAGGCCGCGCCTACCCCATCAAGGTTGTATCGTCCCAATCGCGATCAGACCAATAGACGACCGGCCCCGCGTGATATAGAATCTCACGTTCAGAAAATCATACAGAGGCGAGGCTGGCAAGTAATACCGAAGTAGGGAGGCCACGTCAGATTTGGTCCACGCCTTAACCGAGGAGGATTCATGGCAAGAAAGAAGATAACAGTCGTAGGCGCGGGCAACGTCGGAGCGACTGCGGCCCAGCGCCTGGCGGATAAAGAACTGGGCGACGTTGTGCTGGTCGATATCATCGAGGGTATGCCCCAGGGAAAGGCTCTCGACCTCGCCGAAGCAGCTCCGGTTGAAGGATACGACTCGCGGCTGATTGGAACGAACGGCTACAAGGAGACTGCGAACTCCGACATCGTCATCATTACTTCAGGGCTCGCTAGAAAGCCCGGTATGAGCCGCGACGATCTACTGCGCACCAACGCAGAAATAGTCGGCTCGGTAACTGCCGAGATAATGAAGTACTCATCGAACCCGATCCTGATCATCGTCTCGAATCCGCTTGACGCAATGTGTCACGTGGCGATGAAGCGGTCCGGACTTCCGAAAGAGCGGGTGATCGGAATGGCGGGGGTTCTGGACTCGGCTCGCATGCGCTGCTTTATCGCCGAAGCGCTCAAGGTGTCGGTTGAAAACGTCACGGCGTTTGTGCTCGGCGGGCATGGCGATACGATGGTGCCGCTGCCTCGATACTCAACCGTCGCGGGCATTCCCCTGCCCGATCTGCTACCCAAAGAGAAGATCGACCAGATCGTAGCTCGCACCGCTAATGGCGGCGCCGAGATCGTGAGTCTGCTCAAGACCGGATCGGCTTACTACGCTCCTTCGGCGGCCGCGGTCGAGATGACCGAAGCGATCCTGAAAGACAAGAAGAAGATTCTTCCCTGCGCGGCATACCTCGAAGGCGAATACGGGATCAACGGCTTGTTCGTCGGCGTGCCGGTAAAACTTGGAGAGCGCGGCATTGAGGAGATAATTCAGATCAATCTTACGACCGACGAGCGAGCGGCGCTCAACAAGTCGGCCGCCGCAGTTCAGGAACTGGTCAACGTCCTCGGACGCTGACTTTCGTCCTTCCTAACCAATCGCCCCATACAATCTTTCGCGCGTCGGAGTCTTTGCCCGATCGCGCGACGAAGGGACCTGGTATGGGAGCGAAGCCTCACTACATTGAACACCGCAAACGGCTGCGAGACCGGTTTCAGAAGGCCGGGACAGATGGACTGCTCGATTACGAGTTGCTCGAACTTCTTCTGACCTACGCGATGCCGCGCGTGGACGTGAAACCGGTAGCCAAAGAGCTGATCAAGCGGTTCGGAGGGCTTGCCGGAACTATGGATGCCACCCAGGGC
>JBGPFL010000685.1:0-3753 GCA_041483295.1 Blastocatellia bacterium
ATTCAAGCCGCAGCGGATCACTCTGCTCAGCTAGCCATCTTTCCTGAATGCGCATTGACCGGCTACTGCTTCGACTCTCTGGAAGAAGCGATTCCGTTTGCGGAACGGCTTGACGGTGTGTCCGCTCAGGCGATCGCAGCAGCTTGCCGCGATGCGGACCTCTACGCCGTGGTCGGATTCATAGAAAAGGGCGCGTCCGGTTTTTTCAACGCCGCGATGCTGGTCGGACCCGGCGGCCCCCTGGGCACCTATCGCAAAGTGCACATGCCGTTTCTGGGAGTGGATCGATTTCTCACTCCCGGTGACAGGCCATTCGCAAGAGTAGATACGCCGATCGGCAAGCTTGGGGTGAACATATGCTACGACGTGAGCTTCCCCGAAGCCTCGCGAGTACTGAAGCTACTTGGGGCCGATCTGATCGTTCTGCCCACTAACTGGCCGCCCGGCGCCTGGCGCAGTCCCGAGTTCGTCGTCAATGCTCGCGCTCAGGAGAACCACATCAACTTTGCCGCCGTGAACAGAGTAGGCACCGAGCGCGGCTGGCGGTTCATCGGACGCAGCAAAGTGGTCGACTACAACGGCGACACGGTGGCTGAAGCAAGCAGTGAAGAGGAAGACTTGTTGATTGCCGAGCTCGACCTTGAGGGTGCGAGCAACAACCGGATAGTGAACGTCGCGGGCTCGTATGAGATAGATAGAATCGCCGATCGAAGGCCGGAGTTCTACGGTCCAGTCACTGTCGCTGCGAGCAAATCCCAGGCAGCCGAACGATGATCGCTCATCGCCCGAGTGCGGTTTCAGCCGGCAGGACTTAGGCCGCGACGGGGAGCAACACCTTGCCCCCTGAAGGCCGCGCCGGATCAGATCTCGGTCAGCGGTTCTTCGGAAGCGACGACAGATCGCCAGCGACTATGTCGGGCAGCTTCGTCGAGAACATTGACCGCGGAATGACGTAATCACAGCCCGCCGACTCGGCTGCCTGTTTCAAGTCGACCTGCACGTGTGAAAGAAAGCCGACGACTGGAATGCCCTTCATCGTTGGCTTCGATTTCACCACCTTGATCGCAGCAATCCCGTCCAGCCTCTCTGAGTTGAGGTCCAAAATCACCATCGCGGGCGGGTCGTCGAGCATCTTCTCCAACTGGTCGAGCGACTTCACCGATTCAACTTCGCGCGCGGCATTTTGAGCCGCAGCGCGAATCTTCGCGGCGAAGAACATGTCATCGACCAGTATCGCAATCCTACCTCTATCTGCCATTTACCTTTTCCTCTCAGACTCAGTACTCAGGACCATCTCGCCTGCGCACCAGCAAGGCCACAAACGCGGCAAGCACAAAACAAATAGTCAGCCCAGCTCCGACAAACACATAGATCTCGAGCCATGAAATACCGCCGGCCATTACGGAAATGCCTCCTGCGGAAATGCCTACTCCGCTACTTGCCCTTGATCTGCCAAGCACGAGCCATATCACGCACACAATCGCCGACGCGGCGACGACAGCGAGCAGGGTCAGCGCAATGACCCCGGATCGCATCTTAGCCACCGCCGCCTCCTTGAATCAAACTGACGCGCAGAGTATAGTACACCATTCTGAAAACTGGGTGGGCCATCCTATCACCAGTCCAGCCTGATTCAAATAACGGAGGAATTTCTCATGAAGCTTAAGGCAATAATCACCGCTCTGGCGCTGTTGATCGCCGCAGCAGCTATGACCCTTGGACAGACGCCCAGGCTCGACGGCGCCTATAAGTTCGTCTCTCTCAAGTTCACGGGAGGCCAACAGACCGAGGCACAGACCAAAGGAATGATCGTCGTACACGGCAAATACATGGCCTTTGTCTCAGCCGGGGTAGATCGCAAGCCCTGGACTCAGGAAGAGCCGGAGGCTGAGCGAACGAAGAAGATTGTCGAGGCTTTCCAGGGACTGCGAGCCACTGCGGGTATGTTTGAAATCCAGGGCGACACCATCGTGTTGCAGCAACAGGCACAGTCAAACCCTGCAACAATGGGCAAACCGTCAAAGTGGGTATTCAAGCTCGATGGCAACAACCTGGTCCTCAAACCCAGCGGCGTCACCGGCGTCGAGTTCACCTTTGAGCGGCTACCCTGACCGGACGACCATCTCCCTGGGCGGCCAGGATCCAAGGATTAGTGTTCTGCTTAGGCTCCATCCTCCGAACTGTGAATTGGCGAAAACACGGGGAACACTGGGAGTTAGCAAATGACGGAACCGGGATGAGGCGTCGAGGTTGGCGGAACGCCAGCATCAGGGAGTCTTCAACTCTGGTTCGAAGTTCTTCGTGGTCTCCTGTTCCCGCTGTTCCTGATTATCGTTAGCGAGCGAACTCATCCCGCCGGGGGAAGGGAACAGTTTTGAATCTCGTCCTAACTGTGAACTCCTGAAGTCCAGGCTAGTGGAGGACCTCACCTTGAATTCAATGCGCCAAGTTGTACTCGCGTGTCTGATGTTCGCCCTCGCCGTGCTGCCGCTGTCGATCTTTGCGCAAGACGAGAAGCCCGCAGAGAAGCCGCGCCAGGAAGAGACTAAGAAGCCCGAACCAATGTCAAGCGGGACCTTCACCGGCCTACGGCTGCGCTCGATAGGGCCGGCCTTCACTTCGGGCCGTGTGGTCGACTTCGCGGTCGATCCCAAAGATCGCAGCCGCTATTTCGTCGCCGCCGCTTCAGGCGGAGTCTGGAAGACGACCAACTCAGGCACGACATTCACCCCGGTCTTCGATAACGAAGCCTCCTACTCAATAGGCGTAGTCGTTCTCGACCCGAAGAACCCGTTGACCGTGTGGGTCGGCACCGGCGAGAACAACAGCCAGCGAAGCGTCTCCTACGGCGACGGCGTCTACCGCTCAGACGATGGCGGCAAGACCTGGAAGAACGTCGGCTTGAAATCTTCCGAGCACATCGGACGCATCAGCATCGACCCGCGCGACTCGAATATAGTTTACGTGGCAGCTCAAGGGCCCCTTTGGGGGCCGGGCGGGGATCGCGGTCTGTTCAAAACAACCGACATGGGCAAGACCTGGAAGAACATTTTGTCGATCAGCGAGAACACCGGTGCCACCGACATTGCCATCGATCCCAACAACCCCGACACTCTCTACGCGGCTTCGTATCAACGGCGACGGCACGTGTGGACCTTGATCAACGGCGGACCCGAAGGCGCGCTCCATAAATCGACCGATGCGGGCGCGACCTGGAATAAGCTGAGAGCTGGATTGCCGACTTCAGAGATGGGCCGCATAGGCATCGCAATATCCCCCGTCGATTCGAACGTAATCTACGCAACGATCGAGGCCGCCGATCGAAAGGGCGGCATCTTCCGCTCGACCGACCGTGGCGCTAGCTGGGAGCGACGCAACGAATACGACACCACCGCGATGTACTACGCTCAGATCATAGCCGACCCAAAAGACCTGGACCGAATCTACGTGCCTAACGTGTTGAATATGGTTTCAGACGATGGGGGCCGGACTCTGCGCCCGCTGGGAGAGAGAGCGAAGCACGTCGACAACCACGCGATCTGGATCGACCCCAACAACACCAACTACTATCTGGTCGGATGTGACGGCGGAGTCTACGAGAGCTTCGACCGCGGGGCGACCTGGGCGTTCAAGAGCAATTTGCCGATAACGCAGTTCTACGATGTGGCTCTCGACAACGCCGCACCGTTCTACAACATCTATGGCGGCACCCAGGACAACTACAGCATGGGCGGACCTTCTCGCACGCGCAGC
>JBGPFL010000686.1:0-3752 GCA_041483295.1 Blastocatellia bacterium
ACCTTTGCCGACGAGGGCATCGAGGTGATTGCCGTCAGCAATGGAGAGGTGGCCGAGCGCCGCCTGAGTGAAATCAATCCGGACCTCGTGCTGGCGGACATCTTTATGCCGGGCAAGAATGGCTACGAGCTTTGCGAATTCGTCAAACAGAGTCCCCAATTCCGCAACGTACCGGTGGTGCTGCTGGTAGGAGCGTTCGAGCCTTTCAATGAGGCTGAGGCTCGCCGCGTACGCGCCGATGCACACCTCACCAAACCCTTTGAGTCGAGGACCCTCGTCGAAACGGTGCGCAAGCTCATAGGCAAGGGCGGCCGAACGGGAGCGGCTGCCTCTAAGTCCGGACCATTGCAACGAGACACCGCGTCCATGCCAGAGGCGCAGCAGGTCGCCCAACCAGCTTTTAACCTCGACCTTTCGGCGATGACACCTGAATGGTCGACGGCCCAAACTCCCTCGGTGGACGGCAACCCGTTTGGAGCAGTGCCCAACACCGCACCCTTGAGTGATCCCTCTCCTCTGGATCTCGACTATGGCTCTTTCGCACGTGGCGACAGCGCGCCGTCAGGTTTTCAGATGGAACCCGAGCAATCGGGTTCGGATACAGGGTTCTCCTTTGTCAGCTCGGTGAAGGACACGGCTGAGCTGCCGCAAATCGAGGGAGTCGAGGACACCGCGCCAGCCGATGGCGCGTGGAGTAAGGAACCTGTCGAGTTCCAGGGAGAGACCAGCTTCTCGGATAGCGCCGCACCGGCAGGAGGCAGCGACGAGACCTTCGGCGCACCCTTCGATTCGTCGAATGAAATGCAGGGTTTCAAGGTTCAGTCCACATTCAGCGGGCAACCTCCGAATGTCATGCTGGACTTCGACAAACCTGAGGCGCCCGCGCCGTCTGTGCCCGACAATGTCGTCTCATTCGATGTCGATTTCAGCGCGTTCTCCACCACCAATGCGCCGTCGCCATCCGCGGACCCCGAGCCGGAGCCCGTTCGACCAGTCGAAGTTGGGAGCAGCGAACAGAGTGGATGGGCCAACACAAGCCAGGATCACTCTATCAGCCAGGACGCCGATGCTGGATTTGGCGAGCAGGGCCAGACTGAGGCCCAGTCGCTCGCGCTGGACGATCCGCTGGGAGACGTGCTTTCAGTCGATACTTCGCAGACTGAAGGTGGCGGGTTCGATTTCGTCCCACAAGAGCGAGCTGAGGTCGATGAGCAATCGTCTGCATCTGTCCGAGATCCCTGGGAAGGCGCAGTCCATCAGGCATACTCCCCCCTTGATGCCTCAGACCTATCAGGAGCGATGCCCTATCAGGATGCCGCCGCGAGTGATCGAGCGGGCGCAGTGGTCCATTCCGGACTGTCATTTGAAGCCTTCAGTCCTGTCGCTGAAGAACCAGCCTGGACTGCGCCATCCGAGGTCACTGAGCCTGTTGAAACAGCATTGTCTGATACGGAAGATCCCGAAGCGGCGTTTACATCGTCTGAGATGTGGTCCAGCGAAGTGCCCCAGTTCGCCGCTATCGACATCGAGGCCGTCACGGTAGAAGAAGCACGAGCAGCTGAGGATTACGGCGACTCTCTTGATGGTGGAACCGGGTTCGCCTTTGCCTCGGTGGGAGACGCACTCACAGAAGACCCGTTGCCGCCGCCATCACCGCCACCCGTAGTCGAGAGCGCTCCGGAGGGCAGTCATGAGGCGGGGAGCGCAATGAACCTCCCGCCCGGCGTGATCGATGAGATCGTTCGCCGCGTCATTGCCCAGATCGGTGACGCAGTTGTCCGTGAGATCGCATGGGAAGTCGTCCCGGACTGCGTCGAGCGCGTCGTCGAGAGACTGACCCACGAGGCCGCGACAAAGAGAATGTAGAGCCGCTCCGGACTCGATTAACAAAAGAATTCGCCATAAAGGGATCGAGAGGTTGACCATGCTCTCTCGATCCCTTTTAATTGTTCCGTACGTCGCAAACACACCAGGACGCGTTGTTGGGCATATGACTGAATTCCCGAAAGCTTACGAACCTCAGAGCATCGAGCAGAAGTGGTATCCGATATGGGAGACGCTTGGATATTTTCAACCAGAGTTTGGCGACCGGCCCTACACTATTGTTATTCCTCCCCCGAATGTTACAGGCTCGCTGCACATGGGACACGCGCTTCAGCACACATTGATGGACGCATTGTCTCGCTGGCGCCGAATGCAAGGTCGGCGCGTGCTGTGGCTACCTGGACAGGATCACGCCGGTATAGCTACTCAAGTCCTTGTAGAGCGACAGATGAAAGCCGAAGGGGTCAAGCGCGTAGAACTCGGCCGCGAGGAGTTCGAACGACGGGTGTGGAAGTGGAAAGAGGAATCAGGCGGCACGATCCTCAGACAGATGCGGCGTGAGGGCGCATCCGTCGATTGGTCGCGCGAGCGGTTCACACTGGACAACGACCTGTCACGCGCCGTGCGTGAAGTGTTCGTGCGCCTTCACCAAGAAGGCTTGATCTATCGCGGCGCCTACATTGTGAACTGGTGTCCATTCGATCAAACGTCGCTCTCGGATCTTGAGGCGCCCAAGAAAGAGGTGCAGGGTCATCTCTGGCACATCGCCTACCCGGTCAAAGGGAGCAGCGAGAGAATCGTTGTGGCGACCACCCGGCCTGAAACAATGCTGGGCGATACAGCCGTTGCGGTTCATCCCGAAGACGAGCGGTTCCAGCACCTGATCGGAGCGACAATCACGTTGCCGCTGATCGGGAGGGAGATTCCAGTCGTCGCGGATGAGATGGTTGAGCGAGAGTTCGGCACCGGAGCCGTGAAGGTGACTCCCGCCCACGATCTGAGCGATTTCCAGATCGGCCAGCGTCACAGCTTGCCGCGTGTAGTGGTGATCGACCAGACGGGGCGCATGACCGTCGACGCCGGCGAGCGTTATGCCGGACTCGACCGGTTCGAAGCGCGCAAGAAGGTAATCGAGGACCTGGCCGCTCAGCGGTTGCTTGTGAAGACCGAGGACTACACCCACTCGGTAGGTCACCACGATCGCTGCGGCACGGCGATCGAGCCGATGATCTCGCTCCAGTGGTTCATGAATGTGAAGCCTCTCGCTGAAGTTGCGCTTCAAGCTGTGCGCGATGGGAGGACACGCTTCGTGCCTGCGGTTCCCTGGACTAAGGTCTACGAAGACTGGATGGAGAACATTCAGCCGTGGTGTGTGTCGAGGCAATTGTGGTGGGGCCACCGCATACCGGCCTGGTACTGCGACAACGAACACATCACGGTATCGCGCGTGGATCCGGCGGAGTGCGCGAACTGTGGCAGCAAGGCGCTCCGTCAGGACGAGGATGTGCTGGACACTTGGTTTTCTTCGGCGCTATGGCCCTTCTCGACGCTGGGCTGGCCCGAGGACTCCGAAGACCTTCGGACATTCTACCCGACCAATGACCTGGTGACCGGCTATGAGATTATCTTTTTCTGGGTTGCCAGAATGATGATGATGGGTCTGAAGTTCATGAACAACGTGCCGTTCGATACCGTGCTCATAACCGGCATAGTGCGCGATGCGAATGGCGAGAAGATGTCGAAGATGAAGGGCAACATCGTCGACCCGCTCGACCTGTTCGACAAATTCGGCACCGATGCCGTGCGTTTCGCGCTGGCAAGCATGGCAGTAGGGTCCAATGACATGACCGTGCAGGAGTCGAAGATGGAGTCGGCCCGCAATTTCGCGAACAAGATATGGAACGCGACCCGATTCGTCTGCATGAATC
>JBGPFL010000687.1:0-3751 GCA_041483295.1 Blastocatellia bacterium
GGCGTTGGAACTCTGCGCAACCTCGAGCGCTATATCATGCTCAACATCGTGGATGCGCAGTGGAAGGACCACTTGCTGGCGCTGGACCATTTGAAGGAAGGCATCGGCCTTCGCGGCTACGGGCAAAAGGATCCGCTGGTCGAGTACAAGCGCGAGTCTTTCTACTTGTTCCAGGCGATGCTGGACCGGATCGACACCGAGACGATTCGGTACCTGTTCAACTTCCAGCCAGAGGTCGCGGCGCCAGTCGAGCAGCAATTGCTTGAGCGCCGCCGCAAGCAGCGCCGCGGGAGGGTCGCTTTTACGAAAGCGAACGAAACCGCTTTCGCAGGGGGCGAAGAAGAGTCTGCCAAGCCGGTGCGAAACAAGGGACCTCGCGTGGGCCGCAATGAGCCCTGCCCTTGTGGGTCAGGAAAGAAGTATAAGAAATGCTGCGGCGCCTGAGGATTGCGGATTGCGGATTGCGGATTGCAGATTGCAGATTGAGGAGTTGAGATTCTGCAGCGACACCTTCCTATTCCAAATCTGCAATCCGCAATCTCAAATCCGCAATCCGCTCTTCTTCACCAGATTCCGGCCGCTCGCCACTGCCGATCGACCTTGGACTCCACAGCCATCTTCTTCACTTCATCAGCGTTCAGTCTGCGACCGAATCTGGTCGGTCTCTCTGCAATCGCATAAGTCGCGGAAGCCAGCGTGGCAACACAGGTCGCAAAGTCGCGAGGGTCTGCTTTATCGAGAGTGTCTCCTATCGTGTGATGAACTGTGAAGTAGACCGATTCATCCTGAAGCATTATCAAGTTCGGCACGCCTTCAGCCATGAACGCCGCATTGTCGGTCGCCGCGAACGCCGCGTGTTCGATCGCCCCCGGCCCGAAGTGCTCCATCGGCTTCATCAGCTCACGAATCTGATCGTCCAGGTCCGTGCGCCCCATCGAAAACCATCCGAGCGGCCGTCCCGCTCCCACATCCATTATCAACGCCGCAATCGTTCGCTCCATCTCATCTTTGTGCCGCCGCACGTACGCAGTCGATCCGAGCATTCCCTCCTCCTCGCCGGTGAACAGCACAAATCTGATCGTTCGCCTTGGCGGAGAGCCGAGCGCCTTGATCGCACGCGCCGTTTCCATCACCGCCGCCGCGCCGGCGGCGTTGTCGAGCGCGCCCGGCCCGAGGTCGTTCGAATCCAGATGAGCCCCCACTACTACGATTTCATTTGCCAACTCACGCCCGGCGATCTCGCCCAGCACGTTGGTTGATTCGAACGCGCCGCCGATCTTGTTCCGAACATCGAGCCGCAGACGCAACACCTGCCCCTCGGCCGCCAGCCGTTGAAGCAGTCCTACGTCTTCCCGAGCGATATTCAAAGTGGGTAGGGCGGCAACTCGCGCGTTGAAGTCGACCGGCGCGGTGTACAGCATCGCGTGTTGCTTGTCCGATGCGATCAGTAGAGCGGCGGCGCCCGCTTCCTTCAACTCTCTTGCAAGATCGGGCGTACGATAGAAGTTGTAAATGACTTCGTCGAGCGTCAGGCCCGATGGCGTCGCCAGCGCTATTGCGCCTTTCAGCCGTCCTCGCGCGCTCGCGATGTCTTCCGAGCGTCCCGCGCCCACTTCAACCAGGTCGCCTTCGACCGCGCCGTTGGTGCCGGGGGACCATGTGTATGAGGCGACGCTGAGAGCGCGATTTCCATGAGAGACAAGCGTAGCCTGAGCCGTTCCTCTCTCCCAGGAGACCGGCACGGTGAATGGTTCGCGATGAATGTTGGACAGGCCCAGCCGTTTCATCTCAGCTTCCATGGCTTCCTCGGCTCGCCGCGCGCCGGCGCTGCCGGTGAGCCGGCTGCCGATCCCATCGCTGAGCAGCGAGAGGTACTTCATCTGTTGGCCATTGGTGAAGACCTCGCCTACCAATCGCGAGGCCGTCGCGCCGTTGGGAGATTGGAATGCCGAAGCTTCAAGCAGAATAATGAAGGCGAGTACCGTGGAAGCCGAGAGGCTGAATTTTCGCATCGTTCTTAATCCTCCATCAGGTCGTGACTGCCGTGCGGCAATGAGGGTGAGAATGATACCGCAGTTTGCTAAGCTGCTGAAGCATTTCCGCCTCGGTTTTCAAAATTAGAAAACCGATTTGTCCGAGCGCCCGTAGTTATCGGGTGTAAACAGAATCGAGTTTTCAGGCCGGTTAGTCCTTGATTCCCCTGCTGGATTATTGGCTTCACGTGCTGTGAGCGGTCGCTCACCGTGTGGAAGTTGTTCTGCCTGAGAATTCAAGTCAACACAATATGAGGGCCGCCTGGTGTGGCTCGGGCGCACTCGCTTACGCGACTGAGCTGGCGCGAAGGGATAGCTGTTTCCAGTTTCGGCTAAAACAGGTTCAGTTGTTGACCGCTGCTGTTGCTACGAAAGTGAGGCGGTGAAATGGGGGGTATTGATGATGAAGCGTTGCAACATTCTTCTAATGCTAGTCACCGCGGGTGTTCTACTGACCGGGTGCAATCGACCTCTGATTGGCAAGCGAGCTTCCGCGGCCGGCGCGCCGGGCGCGTGCGCGGTGGCTCTGACACCGCACCAGGGAAACGATCCCATCGATCTCGAGATAACTCGGCTGCAGGCAGAAGCGCGTGATTCAACGGAGGCGAGCCGGCTGATGGAGCGATTGGGATGGACATTCGTGCAGAAAGCTCGGCTCAGCTATGACCCCGGTTACTACAAACTTGCTGAAGCCTGCGCAGCCTGTCTCGAATCCAGGCACCAAGATGGGCCTGAAGCGCTTTTGCTTCGTGGTCACGTGCTGAATAGCCTGCACCGCTTCAAAGAAGCAGAAGCGGTGGCGCGAACACTGGTGGCCACTCGAGGGCTGCCTTTCGACTATGGTCTCCTTGGAGATGCTCTAATGGAGCAGGGCGCTCTTGCGGAAGCGATCGGCGCCTATCAGAAGATGATCGACATGAAGCCTGGTCCGCAATCGTATAGCCGGGCGGCGCACGTGCGATGGCTCAAAGGGGACCTATCAGGCGCGATCGAGTTGATGCGAATGGCTGCAAGCGCAGGCGACCCCCGCGATGGGGAATCGGCTGCGTGGGCTTACTCACGGCTCGCCAATTATGAACTGCAAGCGGGCGCAATGAAGAGAGCGCGGCAGGCGTGCGAGGCGGCATTGATGTTCAAACCAGACTATGCCCCGGCCCTTCTCGTGCGAGGCCGCATACTGGTGGCAGAAGCAAAGTATGCTGAGGCGATTGAATCGCTGAATCGGGCCGCTCAGTTGAATCCACTTCCGGAGTACCAGTGGGCGCTTGCGGACGCTTTGAGGATTGCGGGTAGAACTGAGGAGGCGAGCCGCATTGAAGACGACCTCATGCGTGGAGGGGAAGCGAGTGACCCGAGAACCTTCGCTCTCTACCTTGCCACTCGGCGCGAGCGGACCGAACAGGCTGTCGAGTTAGCACAGCGAGAGCTCGAAACGCGCGCCGACGTCTTCACACTCGATGCGCTCGCATGGTCGCTGGCTGCTGCCGGGAGAAATGTCGAAGCTCGCTCTCGCATCACCGAAGCGCTTGCTGAAGGAACCGCAGACGCGCGGCTGTTCTATCACGCCGGAATCATTGCGGCAATGAACAGTCAGAAGAACGAGGCTCGCCGATGGCTCGGCAAGGCATCGTCACTCAAGCAGATGCTTATGCCGAGCGAACGAGAACAATTGTCGAAGCAACTTGCTGCACTGTGAATCGCTGAGCAAGTTGATTGAC
>JBGPFL010000688.1:0-3743 GCA_041483295.1 Blastocatellia bacterium
CCAGACCTGCTCGGTCGTCCACTTCTTCGCGCGCCGGATCAATCTGATTGCCATTGTTCCCTTATCGAGTCCCGAGAGGATCAGCGTCTCCTTGAAGAGAACAGGTGTCACGATATTCTGGACGTACTCGGTCGTGAATGGAATCTGCCACAGCAACTCGCCGCTAGCGGCCGCCACCCCAACGATGTTCTGCTGAGTCTGGGTGACTACCTGCCTCACGCCGTCAATCTCAATTATGATCGGCGAAGCATAGCCAGGACCGTCCCCGGCCCAGCTCCATTTCACCTGGCCGCTCTCGGCATCGAACGCAATCAGGGCCCCTGAATCATGTCCTCCCACATGGGCGATCAACAGCCCCTTGTCCGCGACGGGCGACATCGCCGTTCCAAAGTACGGCGACGTGGTTTTGAACTGGCGCGAGAATTCTTTGCGCCACCGCAGTCTTCCGCTTTTAGCCTCGAAGCAAGAGAGGATGCCGCTGATCCCCAATGTGTAGAGCCTGTCGTTGTAGAGAACCGGCGTGGACTTCGGGCCTTTGCCATGCGAGACGGCTGCGGGGTGCATATTGTAGTCGACCGGGTAGTTCTGTAGCCACACCTCTTTGCCTGTTTCCAGATCGAGGCAAGAGACCTGCTCGCGGTCTTGCACTCGAGTATGGAGGTAGACCTTTCCTCCGCCGACGATGGGCGAGGAATGGCCTTCGCCGACCGGCACTTTCCATTTAACCCTCAAGTGGCCGGGCCAGCTTGGGGGGGGAGCGAACCCGGTGACGACGCCATCCCGGTTCGGTCCCCGCCACTGAGGCCAGTCCTGGGCGGAGGAGTCTTGAAGGAATGAGCCAACGACGAGGCACGCTGAAAGCGCGACTGCCAGGAATCTGCTGCAAGACATGCTTTCTCACCTCAATGTGTAATGGTTGACCGGCGAATCCCACCAACTCCGCGGCTGGGATTCAGAAGGCCACTTTTGTCCATCACAATCACTGTGACTTTGTACCAGCCTAAGTTCCTCGTGTTTCTTTGTGCCTTTGTGTCTTCGTGGCAAGTCCCATCCGTGCTACGTGCGACCCGGCTCAGGCAGCACCCTTCTCAGCATCCACAGTATCAGACACCCGAAGGCCGACCCGATCAGCGCGCCTCCCCCAAGCGCGAAAGTTAGATGGCCGAGGATGTGCCTGATGTGTCTCGGATCGTCGCCCGGCATCGAAAACTCAGGCAGAGTAAAGATATTCTCGGTTCCGGTTACGACAGAGAATATGATGGCCAGAACTATCAGAAGCTGGGCCCAGGCTACCACCAGCACGGTGGAAACAACCACGCTCGGATAGCTGCCAAAACCCCTGACGTGAATCAGCACCACTACAAACAGCAGGGCTAATGCTGTGGCGACGGTGATACTGAGAACATGAACCAGAGCATGCAGGACCGCCAGTTCGTGCAGCAAGAGGCGGAGCGCCCACACCCCTGCGATGAAGACGAACAAGGGCACCAGGAGCCGGATGTGCTCACCGAGTGAATGGTCGCCAATCCTCATTTATGCTCCTCGAGCTGCGGAGTCGCTCTCACGATCAGCAGGGTCATATCGTCCTCGGGCTCACCTTCTGACCACAGCCCCACCGCATCCAGCGCGTGTCGCTGGATTTCCGCCAGCGGTTCGCGCCTGTACCTTTCAATCGACGCCTCCAGGCGGCTTTCGCCGAAGTCTTCACCACTCGCGGAATGTGCCTCGGTAATACCGTCGGAGTATAGCACCAGCAGGTCGCCCGGCTGTAGCATGACCTCGCCCATCTGAAACTCCGCCTCAGGGAAGAGACCGAGCGGCATGCCACCCACCTTCAGACGCCCGCCCTCCGACTGTCCAAGAAAGATCGGCCAGTGATGGCCCGCGTTCACGTAGCGCAACCGCATGTCGCTCGGGTCCCAATCAGCATAGAAGAAGGTCGCGAACTTGGACTCGTCGGTGACCTGAAGAAGATGGCGATTGAGGCGGGAGCAGATCTCGCAAGGAGACAGGTTCGCCGCGGCCAGCGTCCGCAGCACGGCCTGCAGATTCGCCATCAGGATCGCGGCGGAAATTCCTTTGCCACTGATGTCCGCAATCGCGAAGACCAGCCGGCCGTCGGGCAGTTGCATAACGTCATAATAGTCACCGCTGATCCCGCGCGCGGGAATGCAGATCCCGCTGAACTCGAGGCCAGCGTTCGAAGGCATTCGGCGAGGGAAGAGCGCCTCCTGCACTTCACGGGCAAAAGAGAGTTCTGCCTCCTTTCGGGCGAGCTGACGACGGCTGGCTGCCAGCTCGAGACGCACGCGAAACAGAGCCGCACCCAGGACGGCCACTGCGGTAGTCCCTCCAAAAGTTAATCCCCAGGTTGCGACGACCGATCCCTGGATCAGATCGCGGCCAAGGAACAGCAATAGCCCCGCCCCAAGAAGGAAGCCCGAAAGATAGACTTTTTCACGTGTCTGGATTGCCAAATCAGTACCGCCTGCTGCGTCCACATGGAATTGAACCAGAGCCGCTTCGGAGTTCCCGCAAATCATAACACGCTACTCGGTACCCATCGTTTCCCGCACGCTGGAAGCGTGCGTACCCAAGAAGCTTGGGTCACTCAGATCGAAGTGCGCGAAGCAAGGGTGAACGTAACGCCGCTCGGGTAGCAATCAGCGACGCCAGGAACCCGGTTGCCATCACGGCCATCAGCAACCATACAAGGTCGCCGGCCGGCAGATGCCCGCCACGAGAAAAGAACGCGGGCGCTATCGCCAGAAGCGCGCACGCGGTTCCCGTCATAAGCCCGGATATGAGCAGCAGCGCGTTCTCGGCCAGCACCATCAATCTGAAGTGCGAGCGGTTATATCCGATGGCTCGCAGCAGCGCCAGCTCTCTGCGCCGCTCGAGCGCGTTGCGCAGCAACACCGCCCCAAGACCCACCGTGCCCAGAATCAGGCCAAGCCCACCCAACGCCTGAAACGTGGAGAGATAGGTGTTTTCGACGCGATGAAAGCTTGCCAGCCGTTCACCGGTGGAGGTAACGTCGAACCCGAAATCCGAGAGCCGTTCTTCCAGACTTCGCGAGACATCGGATGATACAGCAGGTTCCGCGTCGATCAAGAAGAAACGATAGCCCCCTTCATCGGGAAACAGCCGCAAGAAGCTCTTGTCGGAGATCAATAGCTCGCTCTGGAAGATGCTGTCGGACAGCGCAGCGACGAGCCGCAATCTACTCCGGCCCCCGTTCCTGCTGAGCACGAACTCATCGCCCAGCTTGAGGTGAAGAACGTAGGTCATCGAGTTCGCGTCGGCGATGACCGGCACCACTCCGTCCTCAAGTTCCCGGTCCAGCAGCATCCAGGGATTGTTCTTCTCCTGGTCGTTCGCCCCCAGCGACTCCTGAAACGAGAAGCGGCCGCTCGCCACGAAATCGGCTGTGGGAGCCATTATTGTCGGGCTGGCTGGTTGATACAGATTCAGACAGCTCGCGTCATCTCCGGCCCGGACGCGGAACCTCTCGATGTGCACATCTCCGAGCGACGGGTTCGAGTCTGCCGTGATGTTCAGCGCTTCTCTTCCAGCTTCGCTGTTGGGGTCGTGGGCTATCGGAAGGAGTGACTCGGCCATCAGCGAGAAGCCTCCTCCGCCGGAGTGCCTGTCTGTAAGACTGGGAGGGCTGTCACGTCTGAACGCATCGACGGCGACGATCACGAAGGTAGCCGAAGCGATGAGCGCGATACAGAGGACGC
>JBGPFL010000689.1:0-3737 GCA_041483295.1 Blastocatellia bacterium
CCACCCGGCGTCTCAGTTGAAGTGCACCCTCCCTCTTCGCGAGGCCCTCCCCAACTATGACACTCGTCCGACGCTGAGAGAGTCTTTCGCACATGGGACGCAACCGCAGTGAAGAAGAACAACTGATTCTGGCCACGGTGAAGAGATTCCTGGAGAAGGAAGTCGCACCGGTCGCCTCGGAGCTGGAGCATCACAATGAATACCCAACGGCGCTGGTCGAACGTATGAAGGAGATCGGCCTCTTCGGCGCCAACGTGCCCGAGCCATACGGCGGCCAGGACCTCAGCTACACGATGTATGCGATGATCTTCGAAGAAATTTCGCGGGTGTGGATGGGTCTGGCAGGGATACTCGGAACGCACTCGGTCTTATGCGATGTGCTGGCTCGGTTCGGGACTGAGGAGCAGAAGGAGAGGTTCCTGCCGATGCTGGCGCGAGCCGATAAGCGGGGCGCAATATGTCTTTCTGAGCCAGACGCAGGGACCGACCTTCAGGCGATTAGAACTACGGCTGTACGGCGAGGCGACTACTACTACGTGAACGGCTCGAAGATGTGGATCACCAACGGCCGCCGGGCTGAAGTCATGCTTCTGCTAGTCAAGACTGACAAGGAAGCCCAGCCGGTCTACTCAGGGATGAGCGCATTTATCGCAGAGAAGGGCGAGCCTGGACTCACCATCAGCCGCGACATAGACAAGCTGGGCTATAAGAGCCTGGAGACCTGCGAGTTGCTGTTCGAAGACTTCCGCGTCCCGGCCGAGAACCTGATCGGCGGGCGCGAGGGCGAGGGCTTCAAGCAGGTGATGACAGGCCTTGAGTCCGAACGCATCAATGTCGCGGCGCGCGGACTGGGAGTCGCGCGGGCGGCATTCGAAGAAGCGATCAAGTACGCCCAGCAGCGGCGCACATTCGGCAAACCCATATGCGAGCATCAATCCATACAAATCAAGCTGGCCGACATGGCAACGAAGATCGAAGCAGCGCGATTGTTGGTTTATGCCGCAGCAGAAAAGAAGGACCGAGGCGAGCGCTGCGATCTTGAAGCAGGGATGGCCAAGTTGTTCGCGACGGAGACAGCCCAGGAATGCGCTCTCGAAGCGATGCGGGTCTTTGGCGGCAACGGCTACGCGAAGGACTTTCCGGTTGAGAGGTTTTATCGGGACGCTCCACTCCTGATCATCGGCGGCGGAACGAACGAGCTTCAAAGACTGGTGATCGCGCGCAACCTGATAAAGAAGTATTCGATCAAGCCATAGGGGACAGGATCTAGGATCTAGGATTTAGGATGATTCCTTTGAACTCTCAACGCCGGCAGGCTGCGGAGAAGCCCGTTTGTGGCACGAAGAGCGTAAAGTAAAGTGCTAAATCCTACTAAATTACCACCCGGTTACCAGAAGTTTTCTGGCGGCGTTCAGTCCGCAGCGCTGATACTGGTTGTACGCTTTCGCGGCGCGCATCTGAACCTGGGCCGCCGACTCATTCAACATCCAACCGTCTATCGCGCTCTTGAGAGTATACGCTTCCGGCGCCATTAGACCGCTGGTCCACAACAGCGGGTTTGCGCCTCCCTCCCAGAGCGCGGCCGCGAAGTACGACTTGCTCAGGCAGGCGAGAATGATCGCGTCGCGCTTGCCTTCGCCCTTGCGACGCGGGTGATTGCTGAGTTGGAAATCCATCAGGCCATTGTGACCAATGTAAGCAACGAGATTCGCCGATCCCCCGGCACTCAAACTGATCGTCGCAGATCCGGCACCGACATTCAGCACTTCCTCGTTTCGGCCTGACGCGGCCTTCAGGAAATCCATCGTCGCTCGCTTTATGCTGCTGCCTTTGTAGGCGTCAGCCACGAGGTAAACCTCTTTCATCTTGTGCTTGAAGATACATCTCTCAAGCACATCCTCTTTGTGCAACGAAGCTGTTGTGATGAGCTTCCAGTCCAGACTCTTTTCAAAGTAGGCTCTAATCCCGAAAGCCGCGCCCCAGTACAAGTTGTTCTTTGGATCATCGCCGTTGCCGATCCTGGCCGGAACCGGAACGATACCCTGGCTCGCATTGTCACACAGGGCCACAAAGACGTGAATGACGCGCGGCGCCGATTGAGCCGTCGCCGAAAGGTTCGGCCCGAGCCACAACAAAGCCAGAGCACAGAGAACAATCGATCTGGTCCTTCTCACTCCTGTCCTCCCTGGGGGCTTGATCTCAGCGACGCTGCTTCGATGCGGCCGCAACTGGTTCGGCTGCTTTTCCGCAATGTCACGAAGGCCCAAAAGAAGTATCACCGTACTCTCTAATGATTCAAATCCCGGTGAGTAGTAATCGGTGACGCCGTGTCGATGTTCAGTTCAAGCTTGAGCTTGCGACCCCCCAACCTCCCGAGTCTTCCCGACTTCCTCTCGAACCGAATTCAACGCGCAAACCTCTCGATCACTGCTGCGAAGAAGCAATCCATCCCGTGCCTGTGGCGAAAGGTCCTGACGTATCCCTCGCTGGTGATCAGGTCGCGGTGCGCGTTCGGCTCGACAAGCCGAAACTGCCTGTTTGCTTCAAGGAATCGCGCTACCACGGCTTCGTTCTCATCCGGCTCGACTGAACACGTCGAGTAGACCACCCTTCCTCCTACGACAAGCATCTCCGCGCCGCGCGTAAGAAGAACCAACTGGCTTTGCGCCAATCGCTCAGGGTCAACGGGTGCGAGCCGCCACTTGATCTCAGGGTTCTGGCTGAGCGTTCCTGTTCCGGTGCATGGCGCGTCAACCAGGACTCGATCGAAGGTTTGAGCGCTTTCAAGAAAGGGCAGGGTCCTGGTCCCATCCAACGCCACGACGTCGACCTGATCAGCACCCAAGCGTACACAGGTGGACCGAAGCGTTGAGAGCCGGTGAGCGCGGAGGTCGCAGGCCACAATCCAGCTCTGGTTCTTTGCGAGCGCCGCAATATGCGAGGTCTTAGAACCGGGCGCTGCGCACATATCGAGAATTCGCTCGCCCGCATGTGGATCGAGAAGCACTGAAACCAGCTGCGATGCCTCATCCTGCATGTAAATCAACCCTTGCTCGGCCGCTCGCACGAGCGGCGTCCTCTCTCCTTCGACGACGAATGCACCGGCAACATATTCCGACTCTCGCGGGGCGACCCCTTGCTTCTCAAGAACGCCAGTTGCCTCTTCCACTGTTGTCCTCAGCTGGTTGACCCTGAACGCGGCCTGCGGCGCTTGATTGTTGGCGAGCGCCAGCGCGCGGGACTCCGGCTCACCCAGGAATGCGGACCATCGTTCGAGCAGCCATCGGGGATGTGAAAGCTCGACCGATGCTCGATCGGCCGGATCCTCGATCTCCTCGCCGGCCCGGTCATCGAGATTGCGTGCCGCAGTTCTCAGCACTGCATTCACAAAGCTTGCAGCGCTCCGAACTCCCCCCTCCTTGACCAGGTTCACCGACTCATTCACCGCCGCCGAGTGGGGAATGCGAGTCAGTTGATGCAGTTGGTAGAGCCCCATGCGAAGCGCCAGCACAACAGTGAGATCGAGACGTTGAACAGAACGGTGCGAATAGCGCTCGATGTAATAGTCGAGCGACTTCTGCCAGCGAAGCACCCCGAGCACTATTTCGTGCGCGAGTGCGCGATCCTCACGTGAGAGGTCAGATTGCGGCAGCGATGCGACAAGCACCGAAGCATAAGCGCGTTCGGTTTCAACGCGGCGCAGGATGTCGAATGCGGCCCTCCGTGCAGGACCTATC
>JBGPFL010000690.1:0-3734 GCA_041483295.1 Blastocatellia bacterium
CTTATGCCGCGATAAACAGAACGAGGAAATGCGAAATGCGAACTGCGAAATGCGAAATTCCGCACTTCGAATTTCTCCTCCGGCAACCAATTGGCGATTGCTGTCGTCAAAGTCTGTCCCGTTCGCGAAGACGAAAAGGAAAGGAGCTGCGAACCGCGAACTCCGAATTGCTGCACAATTTCGCATTTCGCATTTCGCATTTCGCATTCGAATTTTGGATTGCTCCTGAGCGTAGCTTTCGCTAGATTTGGCACATGGCTCAGACTTCCGAAAATAGTTCCGAAAGTGGTTCGATTCACGGCCGGACGATCCGAAGATTCGCTTTCAGGATGCAGGGCCTCCTCGTGATCAAGTACCTGCTGAGCCTGGTAACGATGTGGCTGTTCGCCTGGGGCACGATCGGGCTGGCGCTACGGGCGGCAGCCGGCACCTCGACGCGGATCCTGTTGTGGGGAGCGCTTGCGCTGATCCCGATCTTTCTTTGCGCTCTGATCCTGGGGCGAAGGCGGATGCCGTCTCAAGCCACAGTCCGCGCCGTGTTGGACTGGCAGAGCGGATGTGGCGGTCTGTTGATGGCCGAGGAGCAGACCGATATGGGAGATTGGGTTGAGCGTATGCCGGCCATCGTCGCTCCTCGCCTGCGTTGGAAGGGCCGCCGGGCCTCGGGTCTCTTCCTCTCAGCAGCGGTCTTCGTCGCGATCAGTTTCATCGTCCCGGTCCGCTTCGCCGCGATGACTGAGGATCGCCCGCTCGATATCGCGCGGGAGGCTGAAAAGCTTGCGGAAGAGATCGAGGCGCTGAAGAAAGAAGATATCATCGAGGAGGCCAAAGCTGATTCACTCGAGCAGAAGCTGGCAGAGATTCGTTCCGATGCTTCGGGTGAGGATCCGGCCAAGACCTGGGAGGCCCTCGATCACCTTCAAGACGCCGTTGAAAAGACCACGCTGGAAGCGACCGAGAAGATGGCCGCGAACTCGGAGCGGCTGGGTCAGGCCGAGGCACTCTCGAAAGCGCTGACCGACGAAGGCGGCGCCATGGATTCAAAGCTCATGACCGAAGCGATGAAGGAGCTGTCAGACCTGACCCAGTCCGCGGCTGCAGCGAGTGATCTCGCTGACAGTGGTCTCTCGCAAGAAACCCTCGACGCCCTCAAAGCCGGTTCGCTCAGCAAAGAACAGCTCAAGCAATTGTCTGCCGCTCTAGGCAAATCGAAGGGCAAGCTATCCGAGCGCTTGGCTAAGTTGCGCGATGCCGGACTGATCGACTTAAAGACTCTGAAGCAGTGTGAGAATGCCGGCAAGTGCGACAGCGCTGGTCTCGCTGCGTTTCTCGCGGAGAACGCAGGCGATACGTCAGTTGCGGACCTGGTGGCCGCCTGGAGCGCGCCCGGCAGAGGTGGAGTGTCTCGAGGCCGGGGGGATGCTCCGATGACCTGGAGCGATGGAACTTCAGAGCGGGGAGCGAAGTTTAAGGAACAGGTTCTATCGCCTTCGGTCCTGGCTGGCCTCAAAGACAGCCAGCTCGTCGGCCGGAGCGTGGGAGCCCCATCAGTGGAGAAGACCGGCGCCGCGCGCTCAGGGGCGCTTTCGGGCGCGAGCTCGGGCGGCGGTTCTGCCTTCACTCAAAGCGTTCTGCCGCGGCACAAGGGCGCCGTCAAGCGCTACTTTGAAAGACACTGACGTCTGACCAACCACCGACCCCCCAGAATTGCAGTTAGCCAACGATGCAAGAAGCCACACGCGAAACACTGCTGCAACCGGAAGAACTGAGACCGGCAGTCGAGTTGGCCCTGAAGACGCTCGAACAGCTCGACAAAATCCTGCTTGGCCGCTCCGATCTTCACCGCATGGTCCTTGTGGCCATCCTGAGCCGCGGCCACATTCTGCTCGAGGGTTTGCCGGGAGTTGGAAAGACCGCCCTGGTTAAGGCCCTTGGGCAGATTCTCAAACTCGAGTTCAAGCGAGTTCAGTTCACGCCCGACTTGATGCCTGGCGACATCCTCGGCACACACATACTCGATGCCGGGACGGAAGGCAAACGTGAGATGAGCTTTCACCCGGGCCCCATCTTCACCAACCTTCTGCTGGCCGATGAGATCAATCGCGCGTCGCCCAAGACTCAGTCGGCGTTGCTCGAGGCGATGCAAGAGCAGAATGTGACCTTGCTCGGAACGACTCGGCCATTGCCCGACCCCTTTTTCGTCCTGGCCTCCCAGAATCCCATCGAGTTGGAAGGCACCTATCCGCTCCCAGAAGCCCAACTGGACCGGTTCCTGTTCAAGCTTACCGTCAACAATGTAGAAGTGGAGACGCTTGACCGAATCATCTCGACTCGCAGGCGAGGCCAGTCGCCCCAACCTTCCTGGACTCTCGGAGCCGCGGAGTTGCAACAGGTGTTCGCCGTTATGGACAGGGTCTATCTGCCCAGGCTCGTGTCGAGATACATCTCGCGGCTGGTTGCGGCAACTCACTCGAACGCGGCTGAAGCCCCCGAAGCCGTGCGCCAGTACGTGGTCTACGGGGCATCTCCTCGTGCCGCGATCGCAATAGCGGAGGCTGCGCGCGGCTACGCGTTGCTTGCGGGGAGGCCGACCGTTGGATTTGAAGACGTGAAGGCGGTCGCATCCGGTGTGCTGAATCACCGGTTGGTTCTCAGCTACAAGGCGAGGTTCGATCGAGTAGATGCCTTTGCGGTTATCGATAGCGTTCTGTCTGAACTGGACGAGACGGGGCTGAAGCTGCCCGCCGATATCGCGATCGAAGCCCGAAAGGAGTAGCGCTTTGCTTAGGATGATCCTGCTGCTGAGCGTTGGAATCGCCGTCAGCTCGCCTGCGACCGCCTCAGCGTTTCAAATCGGAGTCATCGGTTCGGGACCCGGAGGAGGTCGGACTGCAGCCTTCGGCGACATCGTTGTGAGTGCTGATCCCGTGCCAGTGGGTAGCCGCAGCCACGGATACGTGGAGTACCGCATCGTCGTCACAAACCGAGCGGCGCAGAGAGCCCATTCAGTGCGGGTTACAATCCCGGAAACGAGCTATCGTGGCGGCACGGGACTGGACGAAGTCTCGCGCACCATCACCGTAGAACCTTCGTCGTCAGTCGCAGTATCTTTGTGCGTTCCTCTCTTGCCGATTTACGGAAGTGGACTTGGGGTGACAATCGACGGAGAGCGACAGAGCGGTCCGGTTCAACTCGACCTCATTTCGCCCGGGGAGAATCGCCCCTGCGTCTTCATCAGTCAAGGCGCGCAAAAGAAGCAATTCGAGTCCGTCGCTTTAGCCGCGCTAACCGCGAAACCCGCCCCGCAGTTTGCGCCGTTTCTTTCGGGCGTTCCCGCGACTGAGTGGAGCACGAACTGGCTCGGCTATTCGAGCTTTGACGGGATAGTTGTCACTGAGGATGAAATGCGTGAGATGGGGCCTGAAGTTTCATCGGGGGTGTGGCATTTCGTCGAATGCGGCGGAACGCTCCTGATATTGGGGAATTGGCAAGTTCCGGAGGCCTGGTGCCTGAGACAGAAGAAGGCGGTGTCGATACCGACTTACTGTGTGGGCTTCGGTGAGAGCCTTGTGACCACCCGCGATCCGAAGATGTTCAGCAGCGATGATTGGAAATACCTTCAACAGGAGTGGACTGAATCGCAGGCGCCCTACCATGGCGCCAGGAGTCTCGATCCGGAAAAGGCGAACCGGCAGTTTCCAGTGGTGGACAGTTTGACTGTGCCGGTGCGCGGC
>JBGPFL010000691.1:0-3731 GCA_041483295.1 Blastocatellia bacterium
CTCGAGATCGCTCCGTGCTCGAAGGCAACACGCTCGTCATCGAGTTGTCGGCGGACCAGCCAACTTCGAAGGAAGCGGTCCAAAGACCAGGCGTCTACGTCGAACCCGTTCCGGTCAGCTTGAAAAAGGCCGCCTCGGCCGCAGATCGGGTGCAGTCCCAGCCGACCGCATTGAAGCCCGCTACAACGGTCCGCAACGTGCGCTCGGAAGCGGCGGAAGCCGGCCTGCTCGTCTTCGTAGAAGCCGACGGCACCCTTCAGTTCAAGGAATTCATGCTGCCTGACCCGTGGCGCATTGTGGTCGATATCATGGGCGTGCGCACTGCATTCGGCAACAAGACTCTGCAGGTAAGCGCGGCCGGGATAGACCGCGTGCGAGTCGGACAGCCGGAATCGAAGGTCGTTCGCGTAGTGCTCGATGCGAAGTCTAAGGTCTCGTACCGGGTCACCCGAGAAGCCGGCCAGCTCGTAATCGCGGTCGGGGATGTGACCGCAGCGCAGTCAAAGGCGAGTTCCGTCCTCCAGCCCAGCGCGCCTGCCCAGGGCCGCGAAGGTGAGACCTCCGCCCAGCAGGTCGATGCTTCAAGAGACTCCGGCGATCAGTCCGGAATTCCAGCAGACCTGATAGCGCAGTCGGGAAAGCCAACCTTGCCGGCTAAGTCGACTACGCGAGAGCGCACGACCTCAACCAAACAAGGTGCTCAGCCGGCAGCCAACGCCTCAAATCCGAGCTCGGCAAAAGAGACGATCACCCAGCAGGCTCCGGCTTCCACTGGAAAGAGCGTCGCCGAGCTTCAGCGTGCAGCATCGCAGTCGACTCCCGGCGGGCCGACCGCCGTGCAATTGGCTCCTCCGGCTCAAGCGGCTACAAAGCCGCACCCGGGTTTGTCTTTTTGCGATGACAACTATGTTGGAGGCTTGATCAGCTTCGACCTGCGGGCGGGTGTCGACCTGCGAGACATGCTGCGGTTCATCGCGCAGCAATACGGCATCAACTTCATAATTGACAGGTCAGTCGGCGCGACGCCGATCGACATCAAGATCAATGACCGACCGTGGAACGAGATCCTCAACGCAGTGCTTCGCGCAAACCGGCTCGGAGCCCTGTGCGAAGGGGATGGCGGCATCATCAGAATCGCCGCGCTGGCAGCGGTCAAGGAGCAGCGAGAACTGGAGAAATGGGCTCAGGAAGCCCGCAACAATGTTGTGGCTACCGAGACCAAGATAATTCGCCTTCGATATGCACGTGTGGGAGGAGCGTTGGGGGGAACCGGGACCGGCAGATCAGGCTCCAGTCAGAGCTCAGCCGCAAGCAGCAGCTTTAGCGGCTCTGGAAGCAGCAGCACCGGAGGAGGGACGAGGACTTCCGGAATACAGGGCGGCGGCCTGCTTCAAATAATCGGCCGCAGGCTCAGCTCCCGTGGTGTAATAGAAATAGATCAGCGCACTAACAGTCTGATCATCACCGACATACCAGAGTACATTCAAGCCGCAGAAGCCATAGTAGCTCAACTGGACAGGCCCGACCCTCAAGTAGAGATCGAAGCCCGAATTGTGATAGCCAGTCGAAACTTCCTGCGTGATCTCGGCGTGGAGTTGGGAGCGGGCGCCATCAACAGTCATCGAGGAACCGCCGGCCTGTTCGCAACATCGCCTGTAACGTTGGGCCCGACCGGAGTGGCTAGTGGAGCCAGCAGCGGCGGAGCCGCGACTGGACTCGGGCCGAACCTGGTAGGTCCGAAAGCCGATGGGACGTTAAGAGGCGCCGCAAACTCGGTTCTAAGCTTGACCACCGGCCTTATTGGAACCGGCATACTTTCCACGGCCCTCTCGGCCTCTGAAACCAAGGGTCAGGTCCGAACAATTGCAAGTCCGCGAATAACGGCGTCGAACAACGAGACGGCCGAAATCGTCAACGGTGTTCAGATACCCGTGCAGACCGTGTCCAACAACACAGTCACGACGACCTTTGTGACGGCCGCACTCAGGCTCGAGATCACGCCTCAAATAATTGAAGACACCGGCGAGGTTCTGATGCATGTCACGGCTGAAAACAACACGGTCAATCTCGCGATCAATCCCGGCGGCACGCCCGGCATCAACACTCAGTCGGCGGACACGACAGTGCGAATCATGGACGGCGGCACGACAGTCATGGGGGGCATCAACATCGACGGCGAGTCGCATTCGATGAACAGGACCCCCGGGGCATCGAAGATCCCGATTCTCGGTGAACTCTTCAAACGCCGCACCACGAGCCGTAATTACGATGAGATTCTGTTCTTCATTACTCCTCGAATCGTCAAACCCGACGGCTGGGGTGGACCGAAGAGCCTG
Source organism: Blastocatellia bacterium (assembly GCA_041483295.1). GTDB lineage: Bacteria > Acidobacteriota > Blastocatellia > UBA7656 > UBA7656 > DASYSA01. The sequence goes on from JBGPFL010000691.1 coordinate 2,337, forward strand.
GCGCCGCAGCGCAGTTCGCTCGAGGGCATTCCCTCCCCTACGGGAACACAGAAGGCTGCCGCGCCGGTGAATCCCAACGACCCGAAGGTTCAGAAGGGTACACAGCCCGTGCAGGCTAAGGCTGGTCAATAGTGGCTCGCATACAGTAAGCTTGTACGACCAGGCAGCAGGCAGATGATTGTGATTGCCTGCTGCCTTCTCGTTTGGAGGGCATGCATTTTGAGCTTCAAAGGCACGCTGACACAGATGGTCGATCGCATCGAGGGTTGCGCCGCCGGCGCCATCCTGGGAGTCGACGGCATTCTCATCAAGCGTTACGTCCACGAGCTTGCGCCTGCGATGGACATCGACCTGGTGGCGACTGAATTCACAACCCTGCTCCGCCGCAGTATGAGAACCGCCATAGACACGGATCTGGGTGAACTCCAGGAGATGGTGTTGGCGACTGACCAGATGACCTTCCTCGCAAGGCCCATAACCGCGGAATATTTTCTGCTGCTGGCCCTCAACCCCGGCGGTAACGTAGGGCGCGCACGGTTCGAGTTGCGCAAGGCCCAGCTCACCCTCGAGATCGAGTTCGCCATCTGATCCCTTCCGCCTCGAGCCACTTCGAAGTTGCGCCTCGGCTGCGTGATGCGCTATTTTACGAAGTTAGCCATACGACCTGAATGTCTACATACTCATCTGTGCTCTAAGAAGGGACCCAATCGACATGAATGCAAATGATATCCGGCGCGGCATGATAATCATGTACAACAATGTGCCGCACCGAGTGCTCGACTTTCAACACCGCACCCCTGGCAATCTACGGGCGTTCGTGCAGGCCAAGCTCCGCAACATCAGAAACGGGTCATCGACCGAAGTCCGGTTCAGCTCCACAGAGAACATCGAACGTGCCGCACTCGAAGATCACGAGATGGAGTACCTCTATTCCGATGGAGACATGCATCATTTCATGAATACAGAGACCTTCGATCAGATCGCGCTCGATGCCGAGATCCTCGGCGATTCGATGGACTATCTGGCCAACGGAACAAAGATCCAGGTAGAGTTCTTCGACGGCCAGCCGATTGGGGTCGAGCTCCCGCCGTCAGTCGAGCTCAAAGTCGTTGAAACCTCGCCGGAGTTGAAGGGCGCAACCGCATCAAACAGCCCAAAGCCTGCAAAGCTGGAAACAGGGGTCACCGTGCAGGTTCCGCCATTCATCAAAGAAGGTGACCGTATCCGCGTCGACCCCGCGAAAGGCGTCTACCTGGAGCGCGCGAAATAGATTTGGCCCGGCCCACACGAATCGCTCCGCGGGCGCCTCGCGTTGAGCCGTTTTTTCCAGGAAGCCCGAAACCGGCCACAGTGGCCGGTTTCGCGCTCTCATAACCCCGATGCATCTCCTCTACA
>JBGPFL010000692.1:0-3729 GCA_041483295.1 Blastocatellia bacterium
ATTGATCTGATTGTCGATCTTGCGCGAGCAGGGATAGATGATGCAGCGTTTGCCTCCAGGCTCGACATTGATGAAATAGACGTAGCCTTTGAAGTTGCTCTTGAGTTTCACCTTGAGCTCATCATCCTCGGTGAACACCTGGTCGGCATCGATGGGTGATCCGTCTTTGAGTATGGTTACGCGTATTCCGTCGGCGCGGTTCTTGATGACCAGCGCGCGAGAAGTGAGCTGTTCGCCCGGGTCGGCAGCTTTGTGGTTGATCTCGATCGTCTCGAATATCTCTTCGTTATCATCCAGATTGGGGTTCTGAACAAACGCACCGTCTGAGTCAATCCTCCCGGAAGCAGTCCTGGCCTTCTTACCCCTGTTGAGTTTCTTTTCCGAACCGGCTCTTATCTTATCGAGCAAGCTCAAGTCAACCTCGCTGCCCGGGGCGGGAAGCGAAGAGATCTTGTCGCGGCTGAAGATAACGTTGAAGATCTCGCGGCCGGCTGGGGGAGTCAATTCCCACCAGCAATCCTCGGGGTCGTCGAGTTCGCGGCAGTCGGCGGGCACTTTGTACTTCTGATCCTTCTTTACGAGGTTCTCGCCACCCTTAATGCGTGGATCGGGAAAAGCCATGCGCGGCTTGTCTATGATCTCACCGCTGGTGTTGACGGTCCGATGGATTACGTAGAGGTAGCCGGGTTGATTGGTGGTAATCGCGAGCTTTATCTGATCTCCGGTCAGAAGTTCCCGGGCCGGGTCTATGCTGACCTCTTTGTCGCCTTGATGCTCGAGCACTTGATACTTCAGCGTTAGCAGAGGAGCGAGTTCGCGCCCTTTATTGATATGTTTGGCGCGCTCCGGCGGCCGCTGGCGCTCAGCTTTCGGTTTGGAGGGGGCTTTGACGCTGACTGGAACGTCCCAGGCGAACGCAGTGTCGCTGCTTTTGGCAGTGGCTTCGCTGCTGATCAGCGATTGAGTCAGCAGTCCGCTGATCACAATAGTGATCAGCAGACCGTTGAATGATGATCGAGATGCCATGGCTGTTCCTCCCATCGTCACCTAGTACGCGCGCGGAGCACTTCTTGGATTTTGTCCTGGATTTTGCGGTCGTCGGCGGAGACCACGCATCGAACCCCAATCGCTCTAATAAGGGTCTTGTCCTCTGGCTTCTCCGGATGCCTTCGGGTCGCGCGTGCATATTGAACGTCTTTGGTCCCGACAAAACCACCCCTCGCCACCCGAAATTCTTCACCAAACTTCTGGTTGGGTGCCGTGTTTCCATCGTAAGCCTTGTAGTATGCGTTCACCCATTCACCCGCATTACCGGCCATTCCTATGACGCCGTAGGCGCTGACGTCGCCGCTGTATTGATTGACCGGGCTGGGACCGGGCGAGTTCAGTCCCAGGTTCGCAAGACCGGTGTCAGGAGTATCGCCCCATGGCCATTGGCGCTTCCTCTTAGCAGCGGGGTCCCAGGACGCCGCCTTTTCCCACTCTTCTTCGGTGGGAAGGCGTTTGCCTATCGAACCAGCGAAGGCGGCCGCGTCCTTCCAGCTTATTCCCACCACAGGCGACGTGAGATTCTTGGTGAAGTAGTCGGGAAAAGTCTTAGGGTTAGCCGGATAGGTACGCAGGCCCCCATCGCAGAATTCCTTGTATTCCTTATTCGTAACCTCAAACTTGTCGATGTAATAGGCCTTAAGCGAGACCGTGTGAGCCGGCCTCTCATCGGGATCACCATCATCAGCGCCCATTATGAACTCGCCGGCCGGCACAAGAACCATCGGCCCGTTGTACTCGATCTCGAGTGGCAACATCTGCGCGACAACAGACTCCTCTTTGCCCTTAACCCAGGTGAGCGTGTCCTCGAAATCGCCGAAGTCCGCGTGTGAGATGCGCAGTGCCACGTCACCGGCTTCCAGGCCGCTGAGGGTGAAGCTTCCGTCGGGTAGAGTGGTGCCTCGAGACTTGTCATTCAGAAACACCTCGCTTCCCGGCAGAGCGCCCTTCACGCTCAGGGTGTAACCCGACGGCCGCATCGCAAAGAAGGCCGCGCTTCCAATCCCGAGCACGACCAAAGCAATCAAAGCAACCCAGAGTTTCGTCCGGCGCCTGCGAGGCGGAACACCTTCAATCTGGAGCTGTGCGTCAGACCACCCTTTCGCCGGCGATTGTTCGGAGAGCCCGACCAAAGCTGCGCCGGTCGCGGAACGCTCTACGTTTCCCTGCGGCTGCGTGGATACCGCGCCTCCGGAAGGCGACTGAAACGGCATCGTCTGCCCGCGAACTCCGGCGCGATCGATCGGCGCCTCAGGTCGGGTATGGTAGCTTGACGGTCCGGCGGCTGGGATCGAAGGGGCTTCATCGCTGAGCCTGCTGGTTGGGCGGCTGCCGATAACCTTCGTGCCAGCCAGAACGGCCTCGCTCAACTCCCTGGCGAACTGTTCTGCCGTGGGAGTGCGAGCATCGCGGTCGCGGGAAAGCCCGGCCATCACCGCTCGTTCCACCGAATCGAGCACCTTCGGTTCGGCGACGCTGAGCGGTATCGGGTCGGACATCAACCTCTTTACCATTATTGCCTGAGGGTTGGCGCCTTCGAAGGGCAGGCGCCCGCTCAGCATTTGATAGACGATCAGGGCGAGGCTGTACACGTCGGACCTCGCGTCGAGCCGGTCGCCCGACAGCTGCTCCGGTGACATATACACCGGCGTGCCGAGGATGAAGCCGGTCTTGGTCAGATTATCGGCGCTGTCGTCGGCGACCGTCTTTGCTATGCCGAAGTCGAGTACTTTCACGTGTTCGCCGTCTGCTCCTCGATTGCAGACCATGATGTTGTCGGGCTTCAGATCGCGGTGGACTATCTCCATGGCGTGGGCGGCCCGGAGGGCGTCGGCTATCTGATTGACGATCGCTACGACGCGGCTAGCGGGAAGCTTCTTCTCCTCTTCGAGTATCGCCGACAGGGACTTTCCATCAATTAACTCCATCGCCAGGTAGAGTATTCCGCCTTCGGCCGCGCCGAAGTCGTAGATGGTCACGGCGTGAGGATTGTTGATGCGGCTGGCCATCTTCGCTTCGCGGTAGAAGCGTGCAAGCGCGGACTCGTCGTTGGTGGAGAGATTGGTGAGAAGCTTGATGGCGCAGGTGCGGTCCATCATCGTATGGACTGCTTTGTAGATGGCTCCCATGCCGCCCTCGCCGATCTTCTCGACTATTCGATAGCGGCCGGCTAGCAGAGTGCCGCTAGTAGGCGCGAAGCTGGTGGTCGAGGTTTGTATCAGAGCGGCGGCGTCGTCCGGGCAGAGGTCGGCGTTGTTATCGTAAATCTTGCCGCATTGAGGGCATGTCTTCATGACTAAGACCGAACCTTAATGAGTGAGTCTCTTGCGTTGGGAGCTTACGCGTAGGTCTAAAGGCAGCGTTATGACATATCGACTACCCTGCATGATGGCCTGTGGCCGTCGTCTCCCGCCAGCTTGGATAGAGTAACCCGCGAGGAAGCTCTCGCAACTTCGAAAACTATATCAGCGCATGTGCTTTGTCAAGACAGGTGCCTTTTGGGGAGGATGGAGTGGGAGAGTGGGAGAGTGGGAGAGTGGGAGAGTGGGAGAGTGGGAGAGTGGGAGAGTGGGAGAGTGGGAGAGTGGGAGAGTGGGAGACTCTCAGTTCACTGTCCGGCGGAGGGGCTGGTCTCGGGACGCTCCAGGTTTCCTCGTCGACACTGCCTTGTCAATCATCCGG
>JBGPFL010000693.1:0-3726 GCA_041483295.1 Blastocatellia bacterium
CTGATCATCGAGTATCGCGAACTGGCGAAGCTAAAGAACACATATGTTGACGCGCTGCCCCGGCTGATCGATCCGCGCACCGGGCGCATCCACACAACCCTGAACCAGGCGGTGTCGGCGACGGGACGCCTCTCGTCGACCAATCCCAATCTGCAGAACATCCCGATCCGGTCCGAGCAGGGCCGGCGAATTCGCGCGGCATTTGTAGCCTCACCCGGTTATGTATTGATGTCGGCCGATTATTCTCAGATCGAGTTGAGGCTGTTCGCCCACATAACCGGCGACCCGGTGATGACTGAGGCTTTCAAGAATGGCGAAGATATTCACGCGAAGACGGCGCGAGAGGTCTTCGGGGCAACGACGAAACAAGAAGAGGCGGCGGCGCGGAGACTTGCGAAGATAGTAAACTTCGCTATTCCTTACGTCATCGGCCCCTTCGGGCTTGCCCAGCGCACGGGGCTTAGTCGCGCGGAAGCGAAGAAGGTAATCGCCGATTACTACGAGACCTACAAAGAAGTGCGCCGATATATGGAAGAGACGCCCGAGCAGGTCCGGCAGACCGGCGTGGTAAGGACGATCTTCGGCCGCATACGGCCCATCCCCGACATTCAGAATCGGAATCACAATCTGCGAGCGAGAGCCGAACGTGAAGCCATCAACGCGCCTATTCAGGGCAGCGCCGCCGACCTTGTGAAGATCGCGATGATTCGCGTTCACGACCGGCTCAAGCGCGACGGCCTCGGGGCACTGATGATGTTGCAGGTGCACGACGAGTTGCTGCTGGAAGTACCCGAGGGTGAAATCGAGCCCACGCGCGACGCGGTACGAGCCGAGATGGAAGCGGTCTATCCGCTGGCCGTTCCCCTGGTGGTCGATATTGGAGTCGGCAAAAACTGGGTCGAAGCGAAACCGTAAACCTGGGTACGCACGCTTCCAGCGTGCGGTCCTGCGCGAAGGGCCAGTTGTATTCCAAGGGCGCGGCGCCGAGTTCCGCACGCTGGAAGCGTGCGTACCCAGAGTTACTTCCCGCGGCGGTCTTTCCAGGCCTTCACGTAGCGCGCAGTCCTGGGATTCGCCTCGTTCCATCGGGGCTCGTCGGAGTTGTCGGCAATCATGACCAACGCAAGAGCAACCATGCGATCGACCTTTTCCATATTCGCGTAGTCGATCTTATCCCAGTGATCGCCGACACCGTGATAGTCCGGATAGACATACGCAACGCAAAGGGTGTGTGCAGGCACCCCTTGATCCGCGAGGGCTTGGTTGTCGCTGCGGCCAAAGAAGCTGTCGCTGTTCGCCGCATGCTTGTAGACATTGACTCCCGTCATCTCACCGGCGGCTTTGAATATGGTTCCGACATCGGAATAATCGAATCCGGTCATCGTAGCATTTGAAACCTGCGGCCCCTCGCTGCTATCGGTGCGGCCTACCTGTTCCAGATTGATATCAGACACGGTCTTCTCGATCGGAAACACCGGGTGCCGTCCATAGTAGCGCGACCCGAGCAACCCTTTCTCCTCGCCGAAGAAAGTCATGAACACGATGCTGCGTTTAGGCCGCTGCTTGAGCCACGCCAGGGCCGACGCCAGCTCAATCACTGAGACCGTTCCGCTGCCATCATCGTTCGCGCCATTGAAAATGCGATCGCCTTCACCGCCGGGCCGCGTGCCGATGTGATCGTAATGAGCCGTGACCAGTACGTAGGTGTCTTTGAGCACAGGGTCCGACCCGCGCAGCACCCCAACGACATTGCGGAGTTTCACGGGCGATTCCGTCGGCGAAGGGACCTGCGCCGACAAAGTTGCAGAGATCGACCCCGGCCTGGCTCCGTCGTGAAGCTGGACAAGCTTCGGTTCCTGAACTGTGATAATAGGCACCCCCACATTTGCCTGCGCTGCTGGGCGGTTCTCAGGATCGATCAGGCGGCCTGTCCCGCCGCCGCTCCCGGAGGTGCCAACGCGATCGATCGAGATCACGAGCGCGACTTTCAACGACCCCATCTTTGCTTTGAACTCATTCTGAGCGCGGAGCATTTGAGGCCAGCTCGCCCGATCCTCGCGGCGAAAATCGGGGATCTCCGTCAGGACCACTTTCCCGGCCAGCTCTTCAGGCGTAAGTTTTTCCAGAGCGGCTGGGTCCTTGTAGTCGACCTTGAACACTGAAGCACCGGTGAGCTTCAGACCTCCTTCCAGGTTCACGATGACTCGCTCCTTAGGAACGATGATCGTCTCCCTGGCCGCCTGAAGCTTCAGCTCAAAGTCATCCATGTTTCGCTCGGCGAGCAGCCAGCCGGCCGTTTGAAAATAAGCGTCGTCGCCGCCCGGCTCCAATCCGGCTCTCCGGAACTGAGCCGCGATGTACTGGGCCGCGATGTCCAGCCCCTGCGACGGAGTGTTGCGGCCCTCGAGGAGATCGGACGCGATGAAGGAGAGATGGCCCCGAAGGGAGTCACCAGAAACGCTATCAAGCGCCCTTTGCACGTCCGGCGTGATTGTGAACTTTGGCCGGGCCGCTTCCTGTGCGCTTACAAGCTGCCCGCAGAACACGAGAACCAGAAGGCCGCGAGTCAGCCTGCCTAAGAAACCGCTATTCGAACTCATCGGATAAGAGTGCCTCCTGCGCCCCACGGAAACCGGCGTCATTTATTCCGCCGGCTTTGCGGCCTCCAACATCTGCGCGAATGACACCGGCAGACCATCCGGATCCGTGCACAGCGCGAGCTTGATCCCCTCCTGGTCGCGGCGAGTCGGCGGCATTACAAAGTCCACTCCCCTGGACTTCAACTCTTCATAGGTCTTCTCGAGATCGGTAGTCGAAAACCCGATAGAGCAAGTACCCGCATACGGTGTTTCGTGATCGGCCTCTCTCGCGCCGGGCTGCGGCTTGCCGCCCCCGTGCAGGGCAAGGGTGCTGGCGCCGGTCTGAAACTCGGTCCAGCCGGGCGACTCGAACTTCAAAGGCAGCCCCAGCTTGTCGCGATAGAACTCGATCGACCGCTTCATATCGGAAACCGTGACCATGATGTAATGAACCTCTTTGAACACGTTGCACCTCCTAAGTGTTGTCCGCAGCATTATATGGGTTCGCGAAACTCAGATCAAATTCCAAGCCGTAAACTGAGGTGCGGCGGGCAACGCATTGACTTCCGTATATGTCAGCACAAGGTGGTAAAATGAACGGCAACGAGCAAACGGGGTTGGGCTTGTAAAGACAGTCGGGTAAGAAACAGCGCAGTCGGCCACAAATTGGAGGCACTATGAAAGCACCTTCCCGCATTGCTGTACTGGGTTTCGCCATACTCCTGACCTTCTCGACAACCGTCAGGCCGCAGGACAAGAAGAAAGACGAGAGCAAGGCGTCCGGCCAGGAAGTGGTTAAGCTCAAAGCCGATCTCGTCCAGATCGACGTCGTCGTAACGGATCGCAACCACAAGCCGGTCAGCGGACTCAAGCGGGAAGACTTCGAGTTGTTCGATGGCAACAAGCCTCAGCTCATAACTCACTTCTCATTCGAACAGAGCGCCAGCACATCGCTGCGAATTGTTGAGGACACCGAGACTCCGCGCTCGCTGCCGCGGGCAATAACCGCGACCGAGCTCAAGCGAGTGATCGCCTTTGTTGTCGATACGATTCACATGAAACCGGAAAACGTCTACCGAACGCGTAAGATGCTCCAGGACTTCATCGACAAGAAGATGGAGCCGGGCGACCTTGTGGTGATAGTGGC
>JBGPFL010000694.1:0-3722 GCA_041483295.1 Blastocatellia bacterium
ACTCCGGTGGGGTGGGATTGTTCAGGTCCTGCCTACTCAAGACAACATGGCGATCTGAATCCCACCCACGGCAGTGGGTGGATTGTTAAGGTCCTGCCTACTCACGCGGCCTCCTTTGACCCTGAACGGGAGGAGGGCCGGTGCTTCCTCCCTTGTAGGCCAGGTATGAACAATCCACCCACTCCTGTGGGTGGGATTTGGCGAGGACGAGTATCAGAACCACCACCCTCGAGGGCGTATCGCACAATGGTTGCCTCTGATTCAACCGGAATGTCTTTCCTCTTCTTGTTTCTTGAGATGACCCCGTAAAACGTGCCATTGCGGCGAGCCACTTGCGAGTAGGCTACTACGACCCGCCCCAGGCGAAGGATGCAAGAAAGATTGCAACCTTTCGCCGAATGAAGGATTCAACTATATGGATTGCCAATCAGCATGCTGCGGATGTACGTTTGACCGAGACGTTCAGAGTTCAGGCCTTTAGCTTGCCTCAGATCAACGCAAGCGGTGAGCGCCGAACGCAGCCGGTTTATGCGGAAGAGATTCGAGGACCACTATGTCTCTCAAGAGAGTTGTTTGCGCGCTGGTTCTAGCTGTCCAATCGTTCGCACTCCTTCCTTTGATTAGCCGGCCGACTGCAAGCGGCCAGACCAGGCGACCAGGCGGAGTTCGAGCGCCGCGGATGGGGAGCACAATGGCTGACGGACTACAGATCAGACTGAGTGAAGGCGCCGAGCAGGCTGATAGAGGCGTCCAGATCACGCCTGCTGTTGCGAGGGCGCTCACTGAGGGCGACACTCGAAATCTGCTGAGCCGTTTGCAGCCGATGAAGGCCGATGCCGAAGACGAGAAGGAGTTCGCGCTCAGGGACCGGTCGCTTCCACCCCCACGAACAGGTAAGACTATCCAGGCTTCCTTCCCGCCTCCGGATCGTTCGGCTGTACCCGACACCGCATCGACCGGAACGCTCGAGGTGCTCAGGTATTCACCGGAAGGAGACATCCCTCTTGCGCCTCAACTGAGCGTGACCTTCTCTCAGCCGATGATAGCTGTCACGTCGCACGACGATTCACTCGCGGGCGGAGTGCCGGTGAAGCTGAGGCCCGAGCCGCCGGGCAAGTGGCGATGGGTCGGAACCAGGACTCTATTGTTTGATCCGGACGTCCGCTTTCCGATGGCGACTGAGTATACCGTCGACGTTCCTCGAACCACGAAATCGGCCACAGGAGCCAGTCTGGCGGCTGCAAGGACCTGGAAGTTTGTTACGCCGGCTCCGCGGGTGAAGTCCTCTTACCCGACTAACGGCACACAGCGCCGCGACACGCTCATGTACGTCGAGTTCGATCAGCGAGTGGATCCAGCGGCGGTGCTTCAAACGATTCACGTGCGAGCTGGCAGGACGGAATCAAAGGTCAGACTCGCAACTCGTGAAGAGATCGATGCGGAACAGAACATCAGCCTGCTCACGTCAAGAGCCGAGAAGGATCGCTGGCTTGCCTTTCGCGTCGTGGATCCTTTGCCAGCAGATTCGACAGTGACGGTAGCAATCGGGCCTGGGACACCCTCGATTGAGGGCCCGCGCAAGACCACTTCCGAGCAGACTTTCGCTTTCCGAACTTTCGGGCCTCTTCGAGTCATCGGCCACGAATGCGGCTACCAGCAGAGCTGTTCGCCCTTCGATCAGTGGATCGTCTCGTTCAGCAACTCGCTCGACCTCGAAGCGTTTGACAAGTCTCAGGTGCGCGTCGAGCCCGACGTGCCGGGCTTGAAGACGGAGGTGTACGGGCAGACTCTGGTGATGCGCGGAGTCAAGAAGGGCCGCACGACTTATCGAGTGACGCTCGATCCAACCATCCGCGATCAGTTCGGGCAGACGTTGGGCGCGCCCGCGTCTCTCATCTTCAATGTAAAGTCCGCGCCTCCTGCGCTCGCATCATCGGGCGATCAATTCGTCGTGCTGGACCCTGCTGCTCCACCGCGGTTCTCGGTCTACAGCGTCAACCACGACCGCTTGAACGTGCGCCTATATTCTGTGGGTCCGGAGCACTGGAGCCAGTACTCCTCCTACATTGGCGAGTACCGGAACGCCCCGCGGACGCCTCCCGGACGGCTCGTTCGATCGGACATCGTCACGGTGCAGGCCCAACCGGACGAAATGGTGGAGACACGCATAGACCTACGTCCGGCGTTACAAGGCGGAATCGGGCAAGCCATAATCCTGGTAGAAGCAGCCACGGCGGCAACGAACAGATGGGAGAACCGGACCATCGTTTCGTGGGTGCAGGCGACCCAAATAGGCCTCGATGCCTTCGTGGATCAATCCGACCTGCTAGCGTGGGCCACTTCGCTCAAGGATGGGAGACCGCTCGACGGTGTGCAGATGGAGATAATGCAGCCGGCGAACCTGCGCACAGACGCAACGGCGACAAGTCGCGCGGATGGATTAGCGCACCTGTCACTAAGCCCCCAATTGACCCAGGGCGCCGCCAGCCTTCTTATCGCCCGCAAAGGAAACGATGTGGCGATCCTTCCAGAGAATACCTATGGCTCCTACGGGCGATTCGGCTGGATCAGAAAGGAGCCGGTCGACTCACTTCGCTGGTTCGTCTTCGATGATCGCAAGATGTACCGCCCAAGCGAAGAGGTCCACCTCAAAGGCTGGATTCGCCGCATTGGTGGCGGCAAGGAAGGCGATGTTGGCCCTCTCAGCGACGGGGCTTCGGGAGTTGAGTACACGCTGAAAGATTCGCGCGGCAATGAAGTGCTCAAGAGAAGTGTTCCAATCAACCCGCTTGGGGGCTTCGACACCGCGTTCAAGCTGCCGCCCACAATGAACCTCGGTTATGCCGCTATTAGGTTCTCAGCTCAAGGTGGAACAGGCGAAGGATCGAATCGCGACTACCAGCACCAACTCCAGGTGCAGGAATTCCGAAGGCCTGAGTTCGAAGTGACCGCCCAGGCGAGCGAAGGCCCACACTTCGTCGGGGAGAAGGCCGAGGCTGCGGTGACGGCGGCGTACTACGCCGGCGGAGCGCTGCCGAACGCCGAAGTGAACTGGACGGTGACTACGACGCCGGCGCATTTCACGCCACCCAATCGCGATGATTTCACCTTCGGTAAGTGGGTGCCCTGGTGGATTCCGTACAGTCAGGGAGGCGAGAGCCGAGTCGAGACATTCCCGGGTCGAACGGACCCCGCAGGAAAGCACAGGCTTCGAATCGACTTCGTTTCGGTCGATCCACCTGGGCCATCGACTGTCACTGCCCAAGCGAGCGTGACAGACGTCAACCGCCAGACTTGGACAGCTTCGACGAGCATGCTCGTGCATCCGGCCGATCTCTACGTCGGCATTCGCAGCCCGCGCACCTTCGTTCAAAAGGGCGAGCCCCTGGTTGTCCAGTCAATCGTCACCGACCTGGACGGTAAAGCGATCGCCGGGCGCGAGATCAGAATGCGAGCTGTGTTGATGGATTGGGTCTTCGAGAAGGGTGAGTGGAAGCAGAAGGAGACCAACCCGCAGGATTGCGTGGTGAAGTCGGCGGCCGATCCGGTCGAGTGTCGCTTCGAGACTAAAGAGGGCGGGATGTACCGGGTCACCGCTTCGATCATCGACAACCGCGAACGCCGCAATGAAAGCGAACTGACCCTATGGGTTGCCGGCGGCAAGGTTGTTCCGAAGCGCAACGTCGAACAAGAAGACTGCAATTTGATACCGGATCGCAAAG
>JBGPFL010000695.1:0-3720 GCA_041483295.1 Blastocatellia bacterium
AACATCACATTCACATCGTGCACACCCATGACTTTTACACCAACGTCTTCGGCATTGCAGCGGCCCGGCTCGCAGGCGTGCCCGTTCGCATCGCATCTCGCCGACAGACCGCCCGGCGCAGCAGACCCCAGCGCCTGGCCGAACGCACGGCATACCGATTCTCACACGCCATAGTAGCGAACTGTGAAGCGGCCCGCACAGAGTTGATCAAAGAGGGCGTGCCGGCCGGCAAGATCAGCACCATTCACAACGGTCTGGACTTCGCACGCGTGGCTGCGCGCGTTGACCGCGATGAAGCGCTCACCGCATTCGGCCTGCCTGGCAATCGACGTCTCGTCACCATCGTCGCGAACCTCCAGCTCGCGATGAAGGATCATCCCATGTTTCTGCGAGCGGCTCTACGCGTGAAGGGATCCATGCCCGACGCGGCGTTCGTGATCGCCGGCGAGGGTGAATTGACAGACTCTATGCGACAGCTGGCCGCTCGGTTTGGACTCGCGAACGACGTCTTCTTCATCGGGCATTGCGATCGTGTGGCGGACCTGTTGGCGCTCTCCGACGTCTGCGTTCTCAGCTCGACCTCCGAAGGCTTCTCGAACGCGATACTGGAATACATGGCAGCCTCGCGCCCCGTGGTAGCCACCGAAGTTGGTGGCGCCCGCGAAGCGATAATAGAAGGAGAGACCGGCTATCTAGTCCCGCCCGGCGATGATCAGACTATGGCGGAGCGTATTGTCTCGTTGCTTCGGCATTCCGGCCGCGCGAGAGAGATGGGCGAGCTGGGACGAGCAACAGTCGAGCAGAAGTTCTCTTCCGAGGCGCAGTTCGAACTGACTCTGAACCTTTACAACCGGCTGCTCGCGGCCGTGCAACCTGAGGCGCAGGAAGCTAAAGAGATTCAAAGCGAGTTGACGAGAGGATGACCACGATGAGTTCTCACGCGATCGAGATTGCACGGGGTGAGAGATTTGCCTTCGGAGAGAACTGGGCCCGTTACCTGGGGATACTCGACGAGGCGCGCATCAGGGAAGCTCAAGAGTCTCTAAGGCAGATGCTCGAAGTAGAGGATCTTGCGGGAAAGAGCTTTCTCGACATCGGCTCGGGCAGCGGACTGTTCAGCCTTGCAGCTCGCAGGCTCGGGGCTCGGGTGCACTCGCTTGACTACGATCCTCAGTCGGTTGCGTGCACGGCGGAGCTTCGGCGGCGATACTTTCCGAACGATCTCGATTGGATGGTCGAAGAAGGTTCGGCGCTCGATCGCGACTACTTGAGATCGCTTGGCCGCTTTGACGTTGTCTACTCGTGGGGTGTGCTGCATCACACCGGAAAGATGTGGGACGCTCTGGAGGCCGCGCTGCTGCCTGTCGCGCCCGGCGGCAGGCTCTTCATCGCAATCTACAACGACACAGGTAAAGAGACGATCAGGTGGAGACGAATCAAGCGGATTTACAACGCGCTGCCGGTCCCTTTGAAGACGCTGTTCATTCTGATGCTCATCGCTCCCGCGCAGCTCAAAGAGGCGTCGAGGGCGCTTCTGACGCTCAGAGTACGAACATATCTGGAGTCCTGGACTCGCTATGAGTCGAAGCGCGGGATGAGCCGCTGGCGCGACATCGTCGATTGGATCGGCGGCTATCCCTACGAAGCGGCAAAGGTCGAAGAGATATTCGATTTCTATCGCGCGAGAGGCTGCACGATGACCAGGCTCAAGAGCGATTCATATCGATTGGGTCCAAACGAATTCGTGTTTGTGAAGGATCAGTAGACGAATGGCACGAGACACACAACAAGCCCCCAACCGGAACGCCGCCCCGATACGCGTCCTGATAGTCGCGCCTTCGATAGACATCCTCGGGGGGCAGGCGGTGCAGGCCGCCCGCCTCGTCGAGAAACTGCGAAAAGAACCTGGGCTCAAGGTTGGCTTCCTGCCGGTGAATCCGCGTCTGCCCTCGCCCCTCCGAAAGCTGCAAGCGATCAAGTACGTGCGGACGGCCGTCACTTCGGCGATCTATCTGGCGATGCTCCTTGCCCGGATGTGGAGGTACGACGTCGTTCACGTCTTTTCGGCTTCCTACCTGTCGTTCGTGCTTGCGCCTACGCCGGCGATACTGATCGCGAGACTTCTGGGCAAGAAGGTGCTGCTCAACTATCGCAGCGGCGAGTGTGAAGACCACCTTCGGAGATGGCGAACTGCTCTGCTCGTGATACGGCTGGCTCATCGAGTGATTGTTCCGTCGGGCTATCTGGTCGATGTGTTTTCGCGCTTCGGCATCCGGGCTCAAGCGATAGCCAACATCGTCGACCTGTCGCGCTTTGCGTTCAGGGAGCGGCATCCGCTCCGGCCAATTCTGCTGTCAAATCGCAACTTTGAGAGCCTGTATAACGTCGAAGCAATCCTGCGGGCCTTCGCTCTGATCCAGTTGCGTGTGCCCGATGCGCGACTCATCGTGGCAGGCGATGGAAGCCATCGCGACAATCTTCGCAAGCTCGCTGTCGATCTTGATCTGAGGAACGTTGAGTTCACCGGCGTCCTGGCCCCCGAGCGAATGCGCGAACTCCATCAGCAAGCCGACATCTTCGTGAACGCCTCAAATGTCGACAACATGCCGGTGTCGATCCTTGAAGCCTTCGCGAGTGGTCTCGCGGTTGTTACAACAGATGCGGGTGGCATACCTTACATCGTGACCAACGAGCGCAACGGCCTGATGGTCTCGCTCGGGGATTGGACGCGTCTCGCCCGGAAGGTGCTTGCGCTGCTCGAGAATCAAGAGCTGGCCCAACGGTTGATCGCTACAGCGCGTGAAGACTCAAAGAAGTATCAGTGGGAGGCGGTGCGAGCTGAATGGCTCAGGGTGTATCGCGAGATGATGGGAACGTTTGTCGTTTCGCGTTTATCGTTTCGCGTTTTCCGTTTCTCGCTCCGCCGCATTTCGGGCGCGATTCGCAACAAGAAGAGCGTAACGATAAACGACAAACGCGAAACGAGTAACGAGTAACGAAAAACGAAAAATGGCTACAAGAGAAGTCGACATCAAGACGTGGGAGAGAGCCGAAATAAGACGCAGCGGCGTTCAGGCTGCTCAAACAGAAGCCAGCGTCTCGAGCGATACTCCCTCCAACATCGCGCGCTACATGAACCCTCCGGCCGACACATGCTTCCCTCTCGAGTATGCCTTTCACCTCCTGGGTGAGGCGCGCGGCAAAGCCGTTCTGGAACTCGGCTGCGGCTCGGGCGAGAACAGCCACCTGCTGGCTCATCGGGGCGCCAGGGTGTGGGCGATGGACATATCCGAATCTCTGACTGAGCTCGCCAGGCGCCGCGCGGCGGCTAACCGGGTCTCCGGCGAGGTCACCTACTTCGTCGCGTCCGCTTATGACATACCGCTTCCGGATGAATCGGTAGACGTGGTCTTCGGCATCGCGATTCTCCACCACCTCGATCTCGAACTCGCGGCCCGCGAGGTTAGGCGTGTACTGAAAAGGGGCGGGCGGGCCATCTTTCAAGAGCCAGTGCGGAACTCGAAGTTCGTGAGGCGTGTTCGCGGTCTCATTCCCTACCAGGCGCCTGACGTCTCCCCTTTCGAGCGGCCCCTCACAGACCAGGAGTTGCAGACATTCGCATGCGGCTTCAGCAGCTATCATAGTCGCTCGTTCATGTTGCCCTACGTTTCTGTCGCACACATTATTCCCGTTGCTCGCGACCACACTCATCACCTCCTG
>JBGPFL010000696.1:0-3713 GCA_041483295.1 Blastocatellia bacterium
AAGATCTTCGCGGCGATTAACTTTGCGGACTGGTGTTCATACACGCTAGCGCTTCTCGATGGGGTGGATCCGACGCCGGTGGCGTTAGTAGGGAGTTTTAAGCAGGTGCTGGCAGAGGGTCAAGTGTGAGGTGTCAGGTGTCGAAGTGGGGATTCACCGCAGAGCCGCAAAGGACGCAGAGGTTGCGCAGAGATAGATTCCTCTGCGCCCCCTTTGCGTTCTTCGCGCCTCCGCGGTGAATCCCAACTTCGACACCTCACTCACCTTTATGGCGTCTTTCTTGAAGCCCGCGCACCTGACTCGCCATCCTTTACAAGCTCTCTTCTGATGTGCGATTCTCCGAAGGCCAATCAGTGGGCCGTACCCGCAACAGTTCTGGAATAAGCAAGGAGCGATGAGCTTCATCAAGGGAACTGATATGCCCTCGCTTCAAGCCGAGGAAGCACCGCATCCGGTTCGCCGACGAATGGAGGTCGTGCTCATACGTAGTGGTTTCTTACTAACTCAATTCGGGAGAGATGACTGATGAACCTGACTCTCAGCCCAATCAGATTCAAACATCGCGCGGAGTCGCTCTACGCGAATAAGGTTGGAATTGTGGATGGCAAAGTGCGGCTGACCTATCGGGAGTTCGGCGATCGGGCCAATCGTTTGTCGAACGCTCTGACGGGTCTGGGCGTCCAGCGTGGAGAGCGCGTCGCGTGGCTGGGCTACAACAGCCACGAGCTGCTCGAGGCGTACTTCGGGGTCGTTCAGATGGGTGCGGTGTTGTTACCGTTGAATATTCGCCTCACGCCTCAAGAGATCGCTTACATACTGAACGACTCCGAAACAGTCGCGCTGTTCTATAACCGAGACTTCACGCCAATCGTAGAGGGAGTTCGCAATCAATCGCCCACGATCAGACACTACATTCCGCTCGAGGCCGGCGCGGGAGTTGACTACGAAACGCTGCTTGGGGCTGCAGCGGCCGACTTCACGCCGCCTTCCGACATTGAAGACGACGACCTTGCCGAACTGTTCTACACCTCAGGGACGACGGCGAATCCGAAGGGCGTGATGATGACCCATCGAAATCTCTACCTGCATGCGATGCAGGCGATGGCCGGACTTGGGATCAAGGATGCGAACGTCCAGCTTCACACCATACCGCTGTTTCACGTCAACGGCTGGGGAACGCCGCACACGATCACCTGTTCGGGCGCGCGTCACGTCGTGGCGAAGAAGTTCGATCCTGCGCAGGTGCTGGCGCTGATCCAGCAGGAGCGAGTGACGCACTTTTCGATGGTACCGACGATGGCGACGGCCCTGATCAACCATCCTCAGCTTGGCGAGTACGACCTCTCCAGTCTCGAGTATGTCGGCCTGGGCGGCGCCGCTTCGCCGGTCGATCTGATTCGCGAGGTGGAGCAGAAGCTGGGATGCCCGGCTTATGGAGGATACGGGCTCACTGAGACCACGCCCGTGCTGACCTTCTCTTTCGTAAAGGACAATCTCAAGCCCTTGCCCGATGAGGAGCGATGGCGGCGCCAGGCCATGACCGGCTACCCGATGCCCGGCGTCGAGATGAGGATCGTAGACGCGAACGATCAGTTTCTACCCCACGACGGAGAGAGCGCGGGCGAGATAGTGGTCAGGGCTGACAACGTAATGTCCGGATATTGGAAGCAGCCCGAGGACACGGCCCACGCGATGCGCGGGGGCTGGTTCCACACCGGCGACATGGCGACGGTCGATGAGGAGGGATACTTCCTGATCGTCGACCGCAAGAAGGACATCATCATTTCGGGCGGTGAAAACATCTCTTCGATCGAGGTCGAGAAGGCGATCTACTCTCACCCGGCTGTTTTCGAGTGTGCCGTCATAGCGATACCCGATGATCGCTGGGGAGAAGTGCCGAAGGCGCTGGTTGTACTCAAACCGGGCGAGGCTCTCGGCGAGAAGGATCTGATCGATTACTGCCGAACGAGGTTGCCCGGGTTCAAGCTTCCGAAGAGCATTGAATTCCTGGAATCGTTGCCCAAAGGCGGGACCGGAAAGATTCTGAAGAAAGAGTTGAGGGAGCAGTACTGGCGGGGATACGAGAAGCGGGTGCATTGAAATTGGTCCGGTTAGACAGGAGACAGTTTTCGATCTTTAGTGCGGTCAATCCTGGAACAACCGACCAACCTCTATTCTTTTTAATGTGATCGTTGCACCCGGATTGCCTGCGCCCAACCAGCCGTTGAGAATGGCCAAGACCCTACCCACGCTTTCTGCGACCTTGAATCCTGCTTTCAACCACACCGACTCAGGTTATGGAGGATCCCGCGGAAACTTCCATACTTCGGCTCGCCTGTTGTATAGTTCCTGATTCCTTCTCTGGCGATTCTTGACTAAGGGTTCTCTGGTTTGGGGTTTCTGGTTTTACCTGACCAAGAAGAAAACGAGAACCAGAAACCGGAAACCAGAAACTAATCATGGCAGATATCGAAACGATTACATCACTGGCTAAGCGTAGGGGCTTCGGTTTTCAATCGAGCGACATCTACGGAGGGCTTGGCAGCGTTTGGGACTACGGTCCCCTCGGGGTCGAGCTGAAGAACAACGTCATGCGCGCGTGGTGGCGAGCCGTGGTCTACGAACGCGACGACATGGTTGGACTCGATGCGGGGATTCTGATGAACAGGCTGGTGTGGAAGTACTCCGGCCACGAGGAGACGTTCTCAGACCCGCTCGTCGATTGCCGGAAGTGTAACTCGAGATTGCGCGCCGACAAGCTCGAGGGCAAGCTCTGTCCCGTCTGCGGCTCATCCGATCTGACCGAGCCGCGCCAGTTCAATCTGATGTTTCGCACCACCGTTGGGCCGGTCGAAGACGAATCGGGTCTCGCCTATCTCAGGCCCGAGACCGCGCAGGGCATGTTCGTGAACTTCAAGAACGTGCTCGACTCGACCAATCGCAAGCTGCCCTTCGGAATCGCCCAGATAGGCAAGGCGTTTCGCAATGAGATAACGCCCGGCAACTTCATCTTCAGGACTCGCGAGTTTGAGCAGATGGAGATCGAGTACTTCGTCAAGCCGCCCGATATCCTGAAGCCCGGAGAGTCCACCGACGAAGAATGGCACGAGCGCTGGATCGAAGACCGATACAACTGGTACATCGCACTCGGCATGCGCGCCGAGAACCTGCGCAAGTACGAACAGCCGCGTGCGGAGCTGGCGCACTATGCGAAGCGCACGGTCGATCTTCAGTATCGCTTCTTCCCGGAGCGCGCCGACGAGGAGAAACAATGGGACGAGCTCGAAGGGATTGCCAACCGCACCGACTTCGACCTGAAGTCTCATTCGAAGAAGCCGGTGAACGAGGAGGGCAAGCGGATCAATCCCGACTCGACCGCCGACCTCACGTATTTCGATCACGAGACGAACAAACACGTCTTCCCCTACGTGATCGAACCGTCCGCCGGAGTGGGCCGCTCGATGCTCGCGTTCCTGATGGATGCGTACAATGAAGAGGAAGTGCGCGGCGAGAAGCGTGTGGTTCTGAAGCTTCATCGCGATCTGGCGCCGATCAAGGTTGCGGTGCTGCCTCTGGCGAAGAACAAGGAGGGCATCGTCACCCTCGCCAAAGAGATCAAGTCGCGGCTTCAACGCACAGGCACGATGCGTGCGGTGTACGACGATACGGCTGGAATAGGCAAGCTATACCGGCGGCAGGATGAGGTCGGCACA
>JBGPFL010000697.1:0-3712 GCA_041483295.1 Blastocatellia bacterium
AGCAGGAACCGGCGGAACTGCAACAACGGGTAATCTTCTCTACAACCTAGCAGATCAATTCCAATTCTCAGGTGGCGATGTCGTCGTCGATAACAGACTCATGGTCGGAACAACAAGTCCACTTGCAACGTTTGATGTCAGAGGCAGTAGTGCTTCAACGCCGATTGCCTCATTCTCCGGCAGTACCACAACAGCAGGGTTGATCGTTGATAACAGTGTTCGCGACCGAGTGTTCTTGAACCCAGATGACTCCGATTTCAGGCACTTGCATTCTTGCTTGTTTGGGACTGGGCCAACTGCTGTCAGGATCGCCTACGGTGGAAAACTCACGCAAGAGTTTATAGACAGGAAAACACCGGGATTCCGGCAGGTCACGCCTCGTTCGTGGAGATACCGCATAGCCGATGACTCAATTTAACTTCACAACGGCAGGCGAATCGCACGGCAAAGGGCTGGTTGCCATCATTGAAGGCCTGCCTGCCGGACTCGCCATAGACCAGGCTTTCATCAATCATCAGATGTGGCGCCGGCAGCAGGGCTACGGCCGCGGTGGGCGCATGAAGATCGAAAGCGATGAGGCCGAAATCCTCTCCGGTGTGCGACACGGCAAGACGCTCGGCTCGCCCGTCGCTCTGCTGATTCGAAATCGCGACTACGAGAACTGGCAGGATGTGATGAATGTCGAGCCGCGCGAGTTCACCGATGAGAAGCGCGCGCGCCGGCTGACTCGCCCGAGGCCCGGGCATACGGACCTGGCCGGAGGCTTGAAGTACGACACGCACGATCTGCGAGACATACTCGAGCGAGCGAGCGCCCGCGAGACCGCCGCCCGAGTGGCCGTTGGCGCCTTCGCAAGACTGCTCATCAAGGAGATCGGCATCGAAGTTTCGAGCCACACCGCCATGATCGGCGGCGTTCCGGAAGAACCCGTCGCCGCCACCTGGGAGCAGATTGTGAGTCTTCCCGAAGAGTCCCCCTTGCGCTGTGTCCACCGGGAGGCCGAGCAGCGAATGATTGCGCTGATCGACGAGACTAAAGAGGCCAAAGACACGTTGGGCGGAATATTTGAGGTGGCCGCTCGCGGCGCAATCCCGGGGTTGGGATCACACACACAATGGAGCAGCAAGCTGGATGGCCGTCTCGCACAGGCGATCATGTGTATCCACGCGGTCAAGGCGGTTGAGATCGGCATCGGCGTCGAGGTCAGCCGGCTCACCGGTTCGCACGTGCACGATGAAATCGGCTATAATGAAGTCGCCCGCAAATTCACCCGGCCTACGAATCGAGCGGGCGGCATCGAAGGCGGCATAACCAACGGCGAAGAGATCCGGGTGCGCGGCCACCTCAAACCGATCTCGACACTGAGGCGGCCGTTAGCTAGCGTTGATGTGATAACAAAACAGGAATCGGCGGCGGCCTTCGAACGATCTGACATCGTCGCGGTCCCCGCTGCCGGGGTGATTGGCGAGGCGATGGTGGCAATAGTCCTGGCCGCGGCCGCGCGTGAGAAGTTTGGCGGTGACAGTCTCGGCGAAATGAAGCGCAACTTCGAAGGATACGTCGAGCAGCTCAAGGGGTATTGAGGCGCGGTCCCGGAATGCGCGGCAGAGAACGTGCTCCGTCTTCGACTAAGGCAAAGGTCATGATGGCGACAGATCGAGACCAGCAGGGCCCAGCCAAACAACTCGGGGAGGTCGACCGCGAGATCGAGGAATTGCGGCGGTCCATCAGCTCGACTCGCACTCACGGCATCTTCTATTACCTGCTGCTGGTGACTATCATCCTGATAGGCTTCGCAATCGGCCATGCGACCCGGGGGCTTGTCGGAGCTGCTATAATACTCATCGGCTTGGCACTGGTGGCCTGGCGAGAAGTAACGGGGTTCAAAGCCCGAACAGCCGTGCTCAACCATCTGCTCGCTGAGAAAGTCGGCGAGCGGCGCCACATCGAAGAACGTCAAAGGGAGTTTAAGATAGAGCGATGATTCTGGAAGTAGTGAAATACGGCGATCCGGTCCTGACCAAACACGCCGAAGAGATCACCAAATTCGACGACAGCGTCCACAAGCTCGTCGATGATATGTTCGAGACGATGTACGGTGCTCCCGGCGTCGGACTCGCGGCTCCGCAGGTCGGAGTGCTGAAACGCTTGTTTATCATGGACTGCAGCAGCGGCAAGAACAAGAAGCAGAAGCTCGCCCTGATCAATCCGGTGATCGAGAGCGAAGAAGGCGAGCAGATCGGGGACGAAGGCTGTCTGAGCTTCCCCGGCATCTACATTCAGGTCGCAAGGCCTCAGCGGCTCGTCGTTCGCGCGCAGGACGTCGACGGAAGCGCGTTCACGCTCGACCTGATGGATCTCGAAGCTCGTTGCGCCTCGCACGAGAACGATCACCTTGACGGCGAACTCTTCATCAACTATCTCAGTCCGCTCAAGCGAGATCTGACCAGGCGAAAGATCAAGAAGCGAATCAAGCAGGGTGATTGGTGATCACACATTGATCCCGCTCTGCCCGCTTCCGCGGTGGTTAGCCGGCCCGTCTATAGGTTTCGGCGGACCGTTGGTTTCCGTGCCCGGTCAGATCGGCAATGGCCCAGCTTTGCTTCGAGGTCGGCACTCCACCGACGGGTGGTTTGGAGAAGACGGATTGCCCGGAGAGAAGCTTTTTGCTCGACTCTAACAGAGTTCGGGCAGCTCCAAGGGTGCTCTTAGACCGCGCCGCCTTGGCCGAAGACTCGGTAATTACCTGCCGCTTCCTGGCGATCAGACCCTCGATGCTCCCTGAGACAACGGAGCTAATCAAAACCCGCTCGAGCCCTGTTAACTATCTCTTCAGGTCCCTCGAGGTCGAAAGCAAGACTCTCGAGGTCACTTCCGATCACGTGAAGGGTGATTTGCTTCGATTCTTCGAAGCTCGTCCTGGATCGAATCGTCTTCCTGATCTCGTCGATGATCGCGTCCAGCACCGACCGCTCCAGTTCATTCTTGACCTTATTCGGAATCGCGGGTTTCCCGTTAATCGTGATCTTGATTGCCATGTTACTCCCGCCCGACCCATTCATACTTTGTGACCGCGATAATTACACTGAATTGAGTTCGAATGATGTTCAATATTGAACAATTCCGGAAAAAGATAGCGCTCTCGTTTGTCATTTACCGTTTCTCGTCAGCACCTTGGGGCGAGAACGAAGAAACGAGAAACGAGAAGCCACAAACGACACACCAAACGCCTTTGGTTGTGCTAAACTGATACCGCTTTCTCGTAACCAGGATCTTAAAGAAGAAAGGTGGACAGACTTCAGTAATCTATGGGAGAGAAATCGGCAGTGCTAAAGAAGGTGGTTCTGCCTGAGGAAGGCATAAGGGCCCTCTACGGCCCATATGACGAGAACATCAAGTACCTGGAGAGCCTCATCAGCGTACGCCTCCATCTCAGAGGCAGCGAGTTGATGATCGAGGGCGATGATTCCGACGTCGAGGTAGTCTTGAGCATCCTCGAGGACTTCGCAGCCCTGTTTGAGGAAGGTCGGCGGATGTCCAACGATGAGTTGAAGTCCGCATTCAGACAGATCGCCGAAGATCGAGCCTACACCCTGCGCGACTACTTCACAAAATCGCGCCTCAATCCAACCGGCAAGAAGCAGGTGACCGCGCGCTCCGCCAATCAGCGCCGCTATATCGAAGCCATCGAAAAGCACGACATAGTCTTCGG
>JBGPFL010000698.1:0-3707 GCA_041483295.1 Blastocatellia bacterium
ATCGCTTCCAGCGTGCTGGCTTGGGGATGCGCACGCTGGAAGCGTGCTGGCTTGAGGATGCGCACGCTGAAAGCGTGCTGGCTTGGGGATGCGCACGCTGAAAGCGTGCTGGCTTGGGGATGCGCACGCTGAAAGCGTGTTGGCTTGGGGATGCGCACGCTGGAAGCGTGCGTACCCACCCGCACTTCATTCAGCGGTGGCCTCGGCTCGTCGCGCGGCGCGGCGCTCTACCCACTCGTACACCATCGGCAGAATCACTATCTTGAACGGCCGCGTCACCAGTCCGCCGACCACGACAATCGCCAGGGGCTTCTCGATTTCGGCCCCGGTCCCCGACGAGACGATAAACGGTATGAGGCTTATGCTGCCGATCAAGGCGCTCAATAACTCGGCCCGCAGACGAACGCTGGCGCCCGTAATCACGGCCTCGCGCAGGGCCATGCCCCCGTTTCGAAGCTTGTTCATGTACGACACCATCACCATCCCGTTCTGCACCGCGACCCCGAAGACCGCGATGAATCCAACTATTGCCGGAACGCTCAACGGGAACCCCGAGATCAGCAGGAAGGTAGTGCTGCCGACAAGCGCTATTGGGATGTTAAAGATGATCGTAAGTGTGTTGCGGAGTGAATTGAAGCACGAGTAGATCAGCACAAACACGAGCAGCAGCGAGATCGGTATGGCAATCAACAGTCTTCTAACTGCTTGCTGCTCATTTTCGAACTGTCCGCCCCAGGTGATGAAGTAACCGGGAGGCGTCTTAACCTCGCTTGCCACCGCCGCCTGCGCGTCGTGAACGAAGCTGCCGATGTCGCGCCCTTTGACATTGCACATCACCACGACCCGGCGCAGAGAGTTCTCACGGCTCACGACTGATTCGCCGCTCGAGAGCTGAAAGGTCGCCAACTGTCCGAGCGGCACCCGCCCGCCAACCGGCGCGGAAATCAAAATATCGTTGAGCTTCTCGACCTGGTTGCGGAAGTCCTCCTTCAGTCGGACGAATATCGCAAAGCGGCGTTGGCCCTCGAGCACGTCGGTTGCCTCGTCTCCGCCGATTGCTATCTTGGCCACTTCGAGCACGTCGGCAATGTTCAACCCATAGCGAGCGATCTTGTTGCGATCCAGTGCGATCTCCAGGTGCTCCTCGCCCGCAACCTGTTCGACCGCGAGATCTTCGACTCCTCTAACGTGCGCGATCGCGCCGCGAATTCCTTCGGCGGTTTTGCGGAGCGTCTCCTGGTCCTCGCCAAAGATCTTCACGGCGATCTGCGCGTTGATGCCTGAGATAAGTTCGTCGTTGCGGGTCTGAATGACCTGCGAAAAGTTGAACCGGACGCCAGGGAACCCTTCCACCCGAAGGCGCATGGCGTCGACCAGTTCGTCTTTGGTCGAGGCAGTCGTCCACTGGCCCTTTGGTTTCAGACGGACGTACAGCTCGTCGTTGCTGACGCTTTCAGGATCGCCGCCCAATTCAGCGCGCCCGATCTTGGCGACTATGACTTCGACTTCGGGAAATTCGCGGAGAGTCTTTTCGATCTGGGATGAGATTTCGATTGCGCGCGAGAGCGAGATGCTTGCAGGCATAGTGGCCCGGACAAGCATGTTGCCCTCGTCTATCGTGGGCAGAAACTCGCTGCCAAGTATGAAGACATCGGCAACGCTCCAGACGATCAATGCCCCGGCGATGGTCAGCGTAAGATAGCGGTGACCGATGGCCCACTTGAGCACCGGAACGTAAATCCCTTTCATGAATCTCATGATCGGATTGCCGCGGACCACGCCCTTCTTAAGCCGCAACCAGAGAGCGCACAGCATTGGAGCTATGCACAGCGCCATCAACATAGATCCGATCATCGCGAACGTGACTGCGTAGGCGAGCGGCTTAAACAGCTTTCCTTCGATGCCCTGTAGAGTGAAGACCGGCAGAAAAACGGCAATGATTATGAGTATCGCGAAGAACATTGGCCGCCCGATCTCCTGCGCGGCTACCAGTATTGCTTCGCGCGTGGAGTGCTCGCGGTGCTCTTCCAAGTGGCGATAGATGTTCTCTACCATCACCACGGTCGCGTCGACCATCATGCCGATGCTGATGGCAAGACCGCCCAGCGACGTGAGGTTGGCCGACAGCCCTGAGTACCACATCAGAATGAAAGCGACCAGCATGCAAAACGGTATCGCGGCCGCGGTGATCAGCGAACTGCGGAAGTCGCCCAGCAGCAGCACCAGAATCAACAGAACCAGAGCCTCGCCTTCGATCAATGATTCGACCACCGTGCGTATGCTGTGATCGACAAGCTCCGATTGATCGTAGTAGTCGACTACGCTTACGCCTTCGGGGAGGGCCTTGTTGATCTCGACTACCTTTTCCTTTATCCGTTCAATCACCTGCTTCGTGTTTTCGTTGATCCGCTTCAGGACTATTCCGGTCACGACTTCTCCGTTGCCGTCTTTCGTGACGGCGCCCTGGCGTATCTCGCTGCCTATCTCCACTGCGGCAACGTCGCTGACGCGAATCGGCGTTCCGTTGCGCGAATCGAGCACTATGCTCTTGATGTCTTCAACGTCCTTCACCAGTCCCAGGCCGCGGACGATATACTGGTCGTCGCCGTGCTCGATGAAGTTCGCTCCGGTGTTTTGATTGTTAGCCTGAATGGCTTCGAAGATGGATTTGATCGGGATGTTGTAATTGACCAGCGCCTGCTGATCGACGATGACGTGGTACTGCTTAACTTGTCCGCCGAAGCTCAGCACATCGGCGACCCCGGGCACGGTGCGCAATTGCAGCTTGACTATCCAGTCCTGAATCGTGCGCAGCTCCTGAATGCTCTTGCCGCGGCCGACTATTTCGTAGAGATAAATCTGGCCGGTCCCTGTGGTGATGGGACCCATCTCAGGCACGAACCCTGCCGGAATGCGGTCCTTTGCGAGTGATAGCCGCTCGAAGACCTGCTGGCGGCCAAAGTATATGTCGATGTCGTCGCGAAAATAGACCACGACAACCGACAGGCCGAACTTGGAGATCGACTGCACCCGCACCACTCCCGAAATCCCGTTCATAACATTCTCGATGGGAAAGGTTATGAGCTGCTCGACTTCCTGTGGCGCCAGACCCTGAGCTTCCGTATCGATCTCTACCTGCACCGGGGTCACGTCGGGGAACGCGTCGACGTTCAACCTGGCAAGTGCCAGGATGCCGCCGACCACAATGAGCATCGAGACGACGGCAACAAGCAATCGCTCGCGGTAGAAAAAAGCAATGAGGTTGTCGGTCATAGTGAGGCCATAATCGCTGAGTATCGAACTCTATTGTTCCGGCTTGCTCTGTTGAAGCAACAGGTAGTTTCCCTTGACCACAACCTTGTCGCCGGCCTTCAATCCGTCGATAATCTCAACCCGGTCGTTGCTTTGTATCCCCGGAGTGACGGCTCGCTTCTCGTAGCCTGCGCCGGCGGCTATAAAGACAACCGATTTCCCGCCGTCGTCTAACAACGCCGATTTGGGGATTGAGACGGCGGTGCGATGCATATCGGTAATTATCTCGACATTGGCAAACATATCCGGCTTGAGCCTGCCGTCTCGATTGGGGACTTCTGTGCGCACCTTAACGCTGCGGGTCTCGGGGTCCAGAACACTCGAAATGAGGATCACTTTGCCCAGGAATGTGGGCCCTGGAAAGGCAGCGACTGAAACCTTCACCTGCTGGCCGA
>JBGPFL010000699.1:0-3686 GCA_041483295.1 Blastocatellia bacterium
GGGAGAGTGGGAGAGTGGGAGAGTGGGAGAATGGGAGAGTGGGAGAATGGGAGAGTGGGAGAGTGGGAGAGTGGGAGAGTGGGAGAATGGGAGATTCTCCCACTCTCCCATTCTCCCACTCTCCCACTCTCCCCTTCTTTCTTCAGCGCGCCGAGTGCGTCAGGCTTACGCTGCCGGACACAGCGGACACGTTGAGCGTTCGCGACCCGTTGCCGACCCGACCCTGTGCCGAGCGGCCCGGGCCGTAGCGTCGCTCCTTCACCTCGATCGGGAAGTCTGTCTTCAAAGATCCGCTGAGGCTGGACATTTGAATGTCAGCATCGAGATTATTGGGCAACGTCACATTAACGTTGCCGCTAACCGACGAGAATTTCATGCTGTCAGCGCCTTCGAGTCTGTCGATATCGACCTCTACGTTGCCGCTGACGGCTGAAGCATTGACGGCCCCCGTCACGTCCTTCACGCGCACGTTGCCGCTGACGCTGGAGGCGTGAAGCTTGCCGGTGACGCCGCTCACTTCAACGTCGCCGCTGACCGAAGAGATGTGCCTGAAGTCATAGCTTATCGAGCGCGGTACCTTAACCTCGAATCGCACGTCAACACGGCAGTTACAGCGCTCGGGATAACGGACGCCGATATCTACGCGGTCGCCGGCGCTTCGGTCCTCAATCTCAACCTTGTCGCGATCGGGCCCCTCCTTGATGGCGGTTACGACAATAGCATCGCCGTCGTAGCCGGTTATCGTCACATTGCCCGATATATTGCCGATGCGAACGTCGCTTCCCGCCCCGAGGCGGTACGACTTCTGAAAGTCCTGGGCTGCGGCACTCGCAACCAGCATCAGGCCGCACGCAAACCAAAGGACGGCGAGGCGGAACAGAGATTTGCTCATAGTTTTCGTGGAACTCCTTTCAAGGCTTCTTAGGTGTTACGCCGAGTGAGTGAGCACAGGGGCGAAAAGGTTGCACCGTTTCTTATGAAAGCAAGGGGGACGCGGCAGATGGGCGATTTTTCCAGGTTGACGCCAGCCCGTGCGGGCTACACAATAACGCTTGTTTGCGTGGAGAGGGGCGATCTATGACACGAGTCGCAGTCAGCGCGTTGATCTTATTGGCTCTTCTTGCATGTGGTGGAAGCGGACCGAGGAGAATCGGAAAGGGATCGGAGTCTTACGTCATCAACTCGACGCTTGTAGATCCGGCAAGGAAGGCCGCTACCTTCAGTATTTCGGTCGATTCCCAGTCCACGCAGGCTGATGTGAAATCCGTCGCCGAACTGGTCGTCGAAAGGTACAAGGCCGATTACCCGAACATTACGGTCAAAACGTATCTCTTGGGATCGGACACGAGCGGCCTGCCTTACGCCACCTCGATGCTCGCCGACAATGCCGTCACGCACTGGTTCAATCCGCAGGCAGTCCCGCAAAAGATTCCGACTCATTGAGACCCGCATCTTTCGATGAGCGTGCGAAGCACAGCATCCATTTCCCTTAACTCCATCGCGCGTCCGACTGCGGTCCTCGCACTGGCGAGGTACGCGCCGGCCTTTCTGCAGTCTGCTCTGCCCGGTGTCATGGCCAGCAGTCCCTGGAGATAGGTAGCCGCTTCATCGTACCTCTTATCCTCGATCAACACTGACGCAAGCCTCGCCTGTATTTCGTAGCTCGACACATTAGCGAGCGCGCGTTTTAGCACATCGATCTCCCGAAGGCGATCCTTGCCCTGATACAGATTCGCCAGCGAGTCATAAGCTTCCCCGTTGCCGGGGTAGAAATTCACGGCCTGCCAAAGCAGCTCCTCCGTTTTGCCACGTTCGCCGGACTCCCACTTTGCAGCCGCGAGCACGGTGGTCAGTTGCGAACGTAGGAGGGGCAAGTTGCGCAGAATGTAAGAACCGATCTGGGCATCAGCCAGGGCAAGGCCGCGCTGGATGAGATCTTCAGCTTCCGGGATGCGCTTCTGGGTGACGTAGAGCCGCGCCAGCGACAGGTAAGCCGGCTCGAAATTCGGATCGCCGGCCAGGGCCTGCTTGAATAACTCCTCGGCTCGCTGGGGATTCGACTTCAAGTACATCCCGCCCAGGTTATGCGCCGCGCGAGGCGAACTTGGAACGGCCTCGTAGTTTGCCTGCCAGACTGTGAACTCGTTCTTCCAGTCCTGGTTGCGTCTCACCGTCAGCACACTGAAGATGATCACAATGACTGCGGCAGCCGCATACGCAACCTTCCGGCGCTCGGCCCCCTTCGCTGCGAGTCTCTCGATCAGCAAGGAGACCAGGAGGCCGAAACTCATGATCGGCAGGTAAAGGTAATGATCGGCAAGAAGCTCGTGGTGAGGGATGATCTGGCTGACCGGCAAGAGCATCGCAAAGTAAGAGAGGATCGCGAAGGCCATCAGCTTGTGCTTGCGTACCAGCGCAACTCCGGAGAACAGCAGCGCCCCGACCGCGGCCAGCGATAAAATAACGCGCCAATCAGCCGGCGAGTGCGAGAGGTCGAACGCGCCGTAGTATTGCGCGATAGGCGTCGGCAATATGAGTTGCTTCAGATACCAGCCGTGAACGCGAAGGGCCATCAGCATATTGGCCCAGAAGCTCCCTCCCCAGTAATGCAAGCCCGCGCTCGTCGCGCGTCCGCTGGATCCTTGAACGAAGATCATGTAAGAGACATAGGCCGTGCCGCTAACCACGAGCGCTGCGTAGAGCCATTTGTCGCTGGCGATGGCTTTGCGCGCCGCCGCTGCTGACTGCCCTACCCAGGATCCGGTCGTTGGGTTGCCCCACTTGTCACAGAAGTTCCATACGAAGATGACTGCAGGCAGACTGGCAGCCATCTCTTTGCTCATCAGGCTGAGGGCCCACAGCGCCAGGAAGAGAACGAAGTAGAGTTTGGCGTTCCGGCTGCGATATGCCAGGTAACTCAAGAAGGCCGCGATGTAGAAGAACCCGAATAACACATCCCGTCTACCCGAGATGTAAGCTACCGCATCGGTCTGAATCGGATGAACGGCGAAGATCAGCGCGGTGAGGAAGGCGGGCAGCATACGTTCAGTCAGGCGTCTGACCAGCAGGAAGACCAGCACGGTGACTCCGCCGTGGATCAGAACGCTCATCAGGTGGAACCCGAAAGGCCGATCACCCCAAAGCGCCAGGTCGAAAGCATAGGAGAGGTTTCGGACAGGCCTGTAAGAGCGGGCGAGATCGAAGAGGTTCGCAAGTTTGAGCCAATGCCTGCTCCCCAGGACCAGGTGGTTGTCATCAAAGACAAAGTCGTTTCCAAGGCTGTTCGCGTACACGGCAAAACAGAGGACGACCAGCGCCGCCGACAGGTAATGGACCGGCCGGACTCCTTGCGTTGCCGCCCGTTTGAGGTCGGCCTTCTGCGTCTTCGGTTTGCCACGCCGTTTGTCTTCGCGTGAGACGTTTTTGGCGCCCTTCGCTCTCATGCGGCGGCCCATTCATAGAGGGAGTGTTGTGGTTCGGCAAACAAGCGGGAACATTATAATCACGCCGTTCAACAGTGTCGAACGATGACCCGATAGATCGACCGTCAGCGTTTCGCCGCAAACATTACAAGATCCCCGGCCGCATGCACTTGCCGAAACCCTTCAAGTCCACTCTTGCGCAGTGCGGTCTCATGCTCGCTCACAGTTAGAAAGTGTTGCTCCGTCTTCTCCTCGCTATTGACC
>JBGPFL010000700.1:0-3684 GCA_041483295.1 Blastocatellia bacterium
GCAATATCATTCCCAAGCAGGATCTCAAGAGGCTGCTCGACAACATTCCGGCAGATGTTCCGGTGCTGATCGACGAAGCCTACCATCACTTCGTTGCCAGCTCTGACTATGCCACGTCGGTTCCTCATATTCTGGAAGGGCGTCCGGTCATCGTGACCCGCACGTTCTCGAAGATTGCGGCTCTGGCCGGCATGCGGCTCGGCTACGGCCTCGCTCCCAAAGAGTTGATCGAGAGAATGCGGCCTTTCGGGGGCGGGGGGCTCAATGCCATCGTGAAGTACGGCGGCGTGGCCGCTCTAAAGGACACCGCGTATGAGAGGAAGATCAGGCAGATGACGATCGAGCTTCGCGACAAGACGACTAAGGAGATCCGCGGTTTGGGCTACGAAGTGATTCCGTCGGAAGCGAACTTCTTCATGGTGAACGTGGGTCGCGATGTAACCGGGGTCGCCGACGACTTCAAGAAGCGCTTCGTGTTGGTTGGAAGGAAATTCCCTCCAATGAACAATTGGCTGCGCGTGTCGGTCGGAACCGAACCGGAAATGGATAAGTTCACGGCGGCGTTCAAGGAGATGTTTCCGGCAGGCGGCATCAAGACGACAAAGAAGGAAAAAGCTGGCGTCTGACCCCGGCATCGCTTGCCCGGTCACGCGGCTTTCGCAGCGGAGAACTTTCTCAGATTCAAAGTATAGTTGAACAGAACAGAGATATGTTCGAGTGGAGATGGAATGAGCACCTTAGCAGTCAACGTTGAACCTCTTGCAGAAGATGTCATTTGCACAGATGACGCACTGCGAGTTTTCTTGGCAGACGGGCGTGAGATATCTGTGCCGCTGGTGTGGTTTCCTCGACTTCAACATGCGACGCCGGATCAACGAAAGGAATGGCGCTTGATAGGACAAGGAATAGGAATTCACTGGGAGTCGGTAGACGAAGATATCTCTGTGGAGAGTCTGCTTGTGATTAAGTAGAGCGCTACTGATTGTAGCGACGGCCAGCCAGCCAACATATCGCCTTAGGTGACTGATGCCTTTTCACAAAGTTGACAGGGAGCGCAACAAGCTGATTTGCGTAGAGCCCACGACCTACGCCAGCGAGAGATGGCTGGAGCGAGACGACCTCCAACCGCTTCTTCGCGACAACCCCGAAGTTCTTGACCTGACCTCCGTTCTGTTTGTTTGCTGCCCTAGGGATTAACGCCGTGTGGCCGAGAATAAAGTATCGGGGCGAGCCGAATGTGACCACGCTCGACCTTACCCGTAAGGACCCCGACTAGATAGGCTCAATTCGAGGCGAAGCTTCATCGCGATGCTGAGCGGGTAGGTCTGACCTTAGCGACGCGGAGCTTCTTGCGTGCCTTAGACTTCATGAGTGACAATACATGGCCTACCCGCTCATAGTTGTCCAGCTCGACGTGCTCTTCGAGAGTCAGCGTGCCTGCGCGTGCCTTCTCTGCCAGTTCGTGCATACGCTCGATGTCCGGCTGTGGGAAACGCAGGGTCAGAATGTAGCGAGCTGCCTATGGAGAAAGTTCAGGTCCGGCTGGATCGAGAAGTCGACCCCAAAGGGCTGCCTCATTAGTACTAAGGCTGGCGACTTTGCGTACAGGTCGCTTCGATGGATAACGTCGTGCCTCTTCCATAGCGCGAATTGTACGCGCTACCGGTTTCGGAGGGGAAGAGGGCGCGTGCATTAGAAAGAAAAATCGGGTAGCAGGCTCATTATCAATGCCGTCGTCGATCGCAAAACGGAGGTGAACAATGTCGCGAAGCTCATGTCGATCAGTCTCAGTATGGGTGTTGCTCATCGTAGGCTTGGTGTGGACGACCCCGAGCGTGCTCGGTCAGTCTGCAGCCAGGAACCGAGTGTCCGCTCGCTTGACTAAGAACCAGGCGACAGGCGATTCAGCCAGGAACGCGACGCCGGCCCCTTCCACCAGGAACGGCGAATGGCCGCACTACACAGCCGATCTTGCGGGCACGAGATACTCGCCGCTGGACCAGATCAAAGCGGAGAACTTCAACAAGCTCGAGATCGCCTGGCGCTTCAAGACCGACAACCTGGGAACGCGCCCCGAATTCAAATTGGAGGGGACGCCGCTCATGATCAAGGGCATCCTCTACGCGACAGCCGGAACGCGGCGGTCGGTCGTTGCGCTCAAGGCCGACACCGGCGAGCTGGTGTGGGTGCACGCCGAGTTTGAAGGGGCACGCGCGGTGAACGCGCCGCGCCAGTTGTCGGGCCGCGGGCTGTCTTACTGGAGTGACGGCAAAGGTAACGACCGCATTTTGTATGTGACGACAGGCTATCGACTCGTTGCTCTGGATGCCAAGACCGGCACAAGAATAAGAACCTTTGGCGCAGACGGTATCGTGGACCTCAAGGTCGGCGTGATCCACGGCAGCGATCAGCAAGTCGATCTGGAGAAGGGTGACGCCGGGCTCCACTCGACGCCCGTCGTGGTAAAAGATGTTGTCATCGTCGGAATGGCGATGAAGGAAGGTATGACGGTCGTCACGCACGACAACGCCAAGGGACAGGTCCGGGCATTCGATGTACGGACGGGCAAAAAGCTGTGGGCCTTCAATACGATTCCCAGGCCGGGCGAGTTCGGCAACGACACCTGGCTCAACAACTCATGGGCGACTAACGGTAACACGGGCGTCTGGACCCAGATCACGGTGGATGAAGAACTGGGGCTGGTCTACCTGCCGGTCGAGTCGCCGACGTCGGACTTCTACGGCGGGCACAGGCCGGGGAACAACCTGTTCGGTGAGAGCCTGGTCTGCGTGGATTTGAAGACCGGACAGCGCAAGTGGCACTACCAGATCGTGCATCATCCCATCTGGGACTACGATCTCTCCTCCGCTCCTATCCTGGCCGACATCAACGTGAACGGCAGAACGATCAAGGCCGTTGCGGTGCCGACCAAGGAGGCCTTCCTCTATGTCTTCGACCGAGTGACCGGGCAGCCGATCTGGCCTATAGAGGAGCGCCCGGTGCCCAGGGGCGACGTGCCGGGCGAATGGTATTCCCCCACTCAGCCGTTCCCGACTAAGCCTCCGGCTTATGCTCGCCAGGCCGTCACGGTCGACGACTTGATCGACTTCACTCCCGAGTTGCGAGCACAAGCGATTAAGGTGCTCGAGCAGTACAAGAACGGGCCGATATTCAATCCGCCGGTCGTCAGCAAGATCGGAGGCCCGGTGGCCGCGCTTACTATCGGAACGACCAATGGAGGAACGAACTGGCCGGGCGGCGGGTACGATCCCGAGACCCACACCGTATATGCATATGCCTCAAATGCCAGTGTCACGCCTATCGGGCTGATCGAGCCGCCGGCAGGATTCTCGGATATCCGATACATGTTGGGCAGGGCGGGGCAGCCATTTCGAATAAGTGAGGGACCAGGGTTCGGCAGCGCCGCTGATTTCCCTCAGGAGCCCAGACGGCGCCCGGCAGCGAACACGCCTGCCCCGGCGGCTACGCCTCCTGCCGGTGGCGGTGGAGGCGGCGGCGGAACGCTGATCCAGGGACTGCCCCTCGTCAAACCGCCGTATGGAATAGTCTCGGCCATCAACCTGGACAAGGGTGAGATCACGTGGCAGGTCCCTCACGGAGACACGCCCGATGTAGTCCGCAATCACGCGCTGCTAAAAGGAATGAATATTCCGAAGACGGGCC
>JBGPFL010000701.1:0-3670 GCA_041483295.1 Blastocatellia bacterium
CGAGACTGAACTGGAAACATTGAACGAATATCTTCGTGATGCCTGCGGGGTCATGCGCTCGAACGCGTAGGACCAGTTTTTCGCCCGCCACAACCCGAACATCCTCATAGCCGCTTCCCTGCAAGGTCGCTGACATAGACTCTTGATCTCCATTCCACTAGATTGGGCGGTGAGGAGGTTTCCTGCTAAGCAATGAAGGGCGGGGATCCGGCTGTTACTCAGCTCTATTCAGGCGACGATAATAACCGCGCGAGGTGTGTGAGTCAAGGATCAGTGGAAACGAACCGCAGGACCTGTAGGAGTACTTGAAAGCGAGGCCATCTGACGAGCTGTGCATCAGAATCTGGGCCAGCTACCTCGGTGAGATGGAACGTCCTACGGAGTACCTTCGTCGAGTGTCTGTCTGTAGTCTTCGCGTCGCTGAAGAGTGTGGCGCTGCCAGAGTTCATCATCGCAACTGGGGAAGTCGCTCCGGTAATGAGCGCCTCGGGACTCGCGTCTGGCCAGGGCCGCCTCGGCTACGAGTCGCGCGAGCGTCACGAAGTTCCACGAACGCGTGTTCAGCGGGCGAGCGGCAATCTCTTCAAGCGATACGAGGGCTTCTTTGAGCCCCCTCTCGTTGCGGACGATGCCGACCTTGCTCCACATAAGCCGCTTGACCTCGGCACGGGTCCCGTCGTCGATCTTCCAATCCGCTGGCGAACCAAAGTCCCAATCGCGTGGCTCCGCCGCAATGACGCCGGCGAGCGCTCCCTCTGTCGCGGCAACGCCGGCCCTCGCGCCGAAGACCAGGCCTTCCAGCAGCGAGTTCGAGGCCAGCCTGTTTGCACCGTGTACCCCTGTGCATGCCACCTCGCCCGCCGCGTAGAGTCCCGCCACCGAAGTTCTGCCGAAGGTGTCGGTCCGCACTCCTCCCATCGTGTAATGTGCGGCAGGACTGACCGGAATCAGGTCTCGGGTTATGTCGACGTTGTAGAGGAGGCAGGTGTTGAATATCTTCGGGAAGCGATCGCGAACAAAGACGTGGTCCAGGTGTCGCATGTCCAGCCATACGTGGTCAGCGGACGTGCGCTCCATCTCGAAATGAATCGACCTGCTGACGACGTCTCGAGGTGCAAGTTCGGCCCTCTTGTCGTATCCCGACATGAAAGCCTCGCCCCTGATGTTGAGCAGGATGCCGCCTTCGCCTCGCAGAGCCTCCGATATCAAGAACCGCGGCGCCCCGTTCACTGCAAGCGCCGTGGGATGAAACTGAATGAACTCCAGATCGGCCATCGCTGCGCCGGCGCGATAGGCCATAGCCTGCCCGTCTCCCGTCGCCACGTCGGGATTGGTCGTGTGCTGGTAGAGCTGACCCGCGCCCCCAGTCGCAAGCACGACTGCTCGCGCGTAGAGCGCGCGAATCCTGTGGCTCACGGGTTCGACATAGGTCACTCCAACGCATCGACCCTCCTTCACCACGAGAGACTGTGTGCAGGCGTGCGGCCGGTATTCGATGTTGGAGAACTTCTTTGACCAGGAGACCAGCGTGCGGACTATTTCCCGCCCGGTAGCGTCGCCCCGGGCGTGAAGGATGCGAGAACGGGAATGTGCGGCCTCTCGAGTGAAAGCGAAGTGGCCGTCTTCGCGGTCGAAGTCGGCGCCGTGCTCTATCAGTTCGACGATGTAGCGAGGGCCTTCTTCTACGAGCACTCGGACGGCTTCGGCATCGCACAGCCCTGCGCCGGCCTCGATCGTGTCTTGAAAGTGCAGGGCTATGTCGTCGTCGTCGCCCAGTACGACGGCTACGCCGCCCTGCGCGTATTCAGTATTCGATTCGGTTACCACATCTTTAGTGAGCACCAGAACGCGACCCGAGCCTGCGAGAGCAACGGCGGCACGCAATCCGGCAATCCCGCTTCCAACGACGATGAAGTCTGTTTGATCCGACATGTTGTTCAGTATTCTAACAACATCTCAGGAGCCATGTGCGGCCGGCCCTCGGAGGCCGCACCTGGGTGATCGACAGGCTTGAGGATTGAGCGCTTCGTGCGGACGAGGAGGGAGCATCTGGACTTGAACAGGAGAGCACGGGGAACACGGAACACGGGAACAAGTGTTCCTCGTGTTACCGCCCCTTCACATCACGGCAAATGGAGAGGTCGCTCGCTCTCGCTATTTCTTATTGGCCTTTGTTGCGGCTGTTCGTTGCTTCAACAAATCGACGATATCCTTGTGGCTCTTCTCTTCAGCGTACTTCGCAGCCGTGCGCCCGCCGTTGTCCGCAACCGTAGGATCAGCACCGGCATCGAGAAGAATCCTCACGACCTCGGTCTGTCCGACCAGGGCCGCCTGCATCAACGCGGTATAGTTTCCCGGGGTTTTCGCATTTACATCAGCGCCCTTAGACAAAAGCAGTCTGACGACTTCGATCTGTCCCATCCCTGATGCGGTCATGAGCGGGGTTATGCCCGAAGCTCCCCTCGAATTTACACCGGCGCCTCCGTCCAGCAGCATTTGAACAGTCCCAAGATCGCCCTCACCCGCGGCGCGATCCAGCGCGGTGCGCCCCTCGATGTCCTGCTGGTTGGGATCCGGCTTTCCTGCTTGAGTATTCGACTGCCCCGCATTCTGGTTCTGCGTTGGAGCTTTGGTGCACGCGCTGAGCGCAATAGCGAAAACTATCAAAGCAGCAGCTATCCTTCTTCCTCGCATCGGGCCTCCCTGTGTCTGAACTACATTAGCCTCTTCCGGCTTGCAACCGAGAACCGAACTGACTTTATACTGATCTGCCCTGTTTCAATCAAGCCGGACAATGCAATGGGGTTGATCCTGTAGGGGCGGGCCTCCGGGCCCGCCCCTGAGTCAAGAACCATGCACTGGCCAGGGGCGGGCCCGGTGGCCCGCCCGTACAGGTAATCAACCCAGCTGCCTTTTGACTGGACCCGAACTCTATTTAATCGCTAATCGTCGTGATACAATGTCGAACCGCGTTACACTGCCTGGTCTCAAGGTTCAGGCTTGCGCCGGCCAAATTCACCAGATCGCAGTCGAGGAGAAGCCATGGACTTGAATCTTACCCCCGAGGAATTGCGCTTTCGCGATGAGTTTCGCGCCTGGCTGGAGGCGAATATTCCTGAAGAGTGGGCCGCCTTTCAGGAACAACAGCATGAGTCTTCGCGTGGGCGATTCGATTTCCTGCGCGCCTGGCAAAAGAAAATGTATGAGGGCGGATGGACAGGCATCCACTGGCCGAAGGAGTACGGCGGGCGCGGCGCATCCTTGATTCAACAGACTGTCTTCATTCAAGAGATGGCGCGCGTCGGGGCGCCTCCGCTCATCAATGTGCTCGGCCTGTCGCTCTTGGGGCCGACGCTGATCGCCTACGGCACCGAAGCCCAGAAGCAGCGATTCCTGTCAAACATCCTCAGCGCCGACGAGATATGGTGCCAGGGTTACTCGGAGCCCAACGCGGGTTCCGACCTCGCGGCGTTGCGAACCGAAGCCGTGCTCGACGGAGAGCACTTCGTGGTCAACGGGCAAAAGACGTGGACCAGCTTCGGCCACTACGCCGACTGGTGCTTCGCCGTCGTGCGCACGGACCCGGATCTTCCGAAGCACAAAGGCCTCACCTACATGCTTGTCGATATGCACAGCCCGGGCGTCTCGGTTCGCCCGCTCAAGCAGATGA